>JBBKXD010000148.1:0-25847 GCA_037969295.1 Pyrinomonadaceae bacterium
CAGCGGAGATCCGAATCTCGATTATCTCTCAGACGGCATTAGTGAAAGCATTATCGACCGACTGACACTCTTGCCGAATCTCAAGGTCATTGCCCGTAATTCATCTTTCCGCTTTCGAGGTGAGGATGATGCTACGCAGGCGGCCCAGGCTCTGGGCGTCCGCGCTGTGATAACCGGGAGGGTCATTCAGCGAGCCGGCCAACTCTCCGTACGGGTTGAGCTCATCGATGCCCAGGATAACCGGCAGCTTTGGAGTCAGGTTTTTAATGGAAGGGCCGCCGAAGCGCAATTGATCCAGGAAGAGGTCTCACTTGGGATAGCGGAGCATCTGAGGGCGCTCGAACCGACGATCGGACCGGCCGAACTGACACGTCGCGATCTTGTAAAGCCTCGCGCATTCGAACAATTGCTCCGAGCGCGATTTGCCTTGCGCGAGTACACGCCCGAAAGCACGCAGAAGGCGATCGAGCTTTACCTGCAGGCGATCAACGAGGAACCGGGATATCCCGATGCGTACGCTGAACTCGCCTACGCGTACCGGGTGCTTAGCGGGAACGCTTTTGTCGATCCGGCCGAAGCGAATCCGAAAGCACGGAGCGCGGCCGAAAAAGCCCTTCAGCTCGACGACCGCATCGCTCTCGCGCACCTTGTGCTTGCCGAAATGGAACGCGACAGCTGGAATTGGTCCGGAGCCGAGATCCAATACCGCCGAACCAACGAACTGAATCCGAATTTGGCCGAAGGCCACGAGGCCTACGCGATCTATCTTAGTATTCTCGGTCGGCATGACGACGCGATCGCCGAGATCAAACGCGCGGCGGAGCTTGATCCGCTGCGGCTACATACGCAGGTCACGCTCGGAGCCGTCTATTACAATGCACGCCGATTTGACGATGCGATTGCAGCCCTTCGTAAGGCGCTTGATCTCGACCGCAATTCACCGGTAGCACATGCGTGGCTCGGAATTGTGCATGCCGGTCGCGGCTCGTTTGCCGACGCGATCGCCGACTATCGGCGGGCTATTGAGCTCGGCGATACGACGACCGCTACACGGTGCTACTACGGTTACTCGCTTGCTCGAAACGGGCAGCTGGACGAAGCACGTGAGATCGCCCGGCAGCTTGGATCTGGCAGCGAGTTTGTCTCGCCGGTTGGGCTTGCCGTTCTGTACACCGGAATCGGGGACAAAGCAGCGGCGCTCGAATCGCTTGAAAAGGCGTTTCGCGAGCGCGATCCGCAGCTCCAGTATCTGAATGTGGAACCGCACTTCGACCCCCTCCGTGGCGAACCCCGCTTTCAGGCAATAGTTGCGCAGGTCGGACTGTCGAGATAAGAGATTAAAGACAAGGGCTTTAGGAAATTCCCCAAGGAGAAATAAAAATGACTGCAGCGGAAGCTCAAGGTTTTTCATTCCTGAAATGGGAGAGACAAACAAATTCACCCTTCTACGTAAACTCCACTGCGATCTCCGCGGATGGGAGCCGCGTCGTGGCGGGTACCTTTTACCACGTGTACACGCCGCTAATGGCAGAGCCGGCGCCGGCTCTGGAATCGAACCAATTCGGCACATATTGTTTCGACGGTAGCGGTAATCAATTATGGGCAGATATGTTCGAGGGTTACGAGGGCGTGTACTCGGTGGCGATCTCGGGAGAGGGAAACGTTGCCGCGTCCGGAGGCTGGTTCTCGAATACACCATCGCTGCAGGGATTTGTTCGGGCCTATGATGTCGATAACGGACCGGACAACATACTCGACTACCGGCTGGGCGAACGCGTAAATGCGATGGGCCTGTCATCTGACGGTTCTGTTCTGGTAGCAGCCGCCGATGACGTGTATCTCTTTCAACAATCCGCTGGCGTATTTTCAGACGAGCCGGCGAAGTTGGGTTTGGCGAGTCCGCCGGCCGGCTCCACGATCCCCAACAGCGCTCAGGCGGTCGCGATCACGTCGGATGGCTCATGGATTTTAGCTGGAGACTATTACGGCAATCTTTATTTGGTCGAAAATAACAACGGCTCATTCGGAAACCAGTACGTCTGGAGCGATACCGCGGCTCTCACGACTATCCATTCAATTGCGATGACACCCGACGGGCAGTGGTTCGCAGTCGCGGGTGGCGGCCCGACCAGCACGGTTTACCTATTTAGTAATGCGTCGATGACGATCGGTCCGCCGACCTATGCCGGAACGTACTTACTTGACACAGGCGGTCGAGTCGGCTGGGTCGCGATAACGGATGATGGAGGATTTTTGTCGGCGATCGGAAATGTAGGGAAGGGCGGCGCGGTGGTGGCGATCAAAAACGACGAAGGAACCTTGAGCAAGGTGTGGGAGCAGCCGACCCAGCACAATCCGAATAGCACCAGCATGGATGCGTCCGGACAATTCGTCTCGGTGGCCGATGGTTATCCCGACGGTCATCCGGGGAGCTTCTCACTTTACGATGGCGCGACGGGATCTCTCATGTGGAGTTATCCGACGCCGAACATGAACTGGCCGATGTTCGTCAGCGCCGATGGCAGCGGTATCGTCGCCGGAACCGATGGCGGAGCTGTCTATTACTTCACGCCGCACAAGACGACCGAGATCGAGTCGGACGAGAATTAAGAAAAAAATCGGTGACAGTTTTCGCGATCACCGATTTTTTTGTACAAGGTGCGCCGTCCAGTTCAGAAAATTTCGAACGAGAATTTTTTTTCGATTGGTTATTTCAAACGGCAAATCACCTTTCCACGAATCTGATCCGGCGGAACGGTGCCGAATGTCCGGCTGTCCGTACTTTCGTCAGGATTGTCACCCGCAAGGGAATACCTTCCGTTTTCATCGATCGCGGTGACGCGTTTGAGCATATTAACGCTTTGCTTGTAGGGGTGCTGCGCGAGAACAATGTCCCCCGGTTCAAAATATCTCTGACGCACGATCATAACGACATCGCCATCCTTGAACGTCGGTGACATCGATGAGCCTTGAACGTGAAATGCCCGCCGCTTTCCAATGGCGTACAGAAGGCGATCTTTCCAGTTCGCTTCTCTCAACATAAACAAAAAAAATGCGGATGCTGACCGCTCGGCCGTCATCCGCATCTCGATAGATCGCTTTGTTTAACTGGCGGTGAACCAGGGGACATCTTTGCCCTTAGTTTCCCAAAAGATCTCATGGACGCGCTTGATGTTGTCCATCAGTTCCTGTGCATGCTCGAGCGATACCTCTTGTTTGCATGACGAGCACAGCTTTGCGGATTTCCAAAACAGCTCGTGCAGATCCGGATATGTTTCGAGGTGCTGCGGCTTGAAATAATCGGTCCAAAGTACAAGCAGATGATGCTTCGCGAGTTCCGCTCTGTCTTCTTTGATCGCGATAAAACGGGTCAGTGTATTTTGGTAAGCAGCGCTCGCTTTTTGATCTCCGCCGTCGGGAGCCTTCAGATCAAGGATCTTCTTAGTTAACTGCAACACCGACTCGGCCTCGATGCGAGCTTGCGACGGATCGTAAACGCCGCAAGGGCCGTCGCAATGAGCTTCGGCAATTTCAAGATCCGCGTTTCTCCATTTATCAAACATTTTTGCTCTCCTTGTTCCTAAATTGTGTTATCAGAAATTCGCCTACCCATCTTCGGGGCGTGGACCCGGATCGAGGCCGGTCACGCTCGACTGGTTGATAACCCGGACATGCAGGTTGTCTATTACCCGCACCTGACACGAAAGACGGGTGTGATCGCCTAGATCGCTCTTCGTCGCGAGGATCGCGCGTTCGGGATCCTCGATCGGGCCCGGATCGCCCGCCATTATCTCGACCCTGCATGTCGTGCAGCGGGCGTTGCCGCCGCATCGGTGAAGGATGTCTATGCCCGAATCCTCGATCGCAAGGACCAGTTTGCGTCCGTCTTCCGCTTCGATACTAACTTTGCCGTTCGCAGTTTCGGCCGTAATTATCTGCATCAAGAAAATCTCCGATGGTAGAAAGAATATTTAGAACTAGTTTGTTTGAATTTGGCATAACTGCAACGCGAAAGCAAGCATGCGGTTATTCAGGTGGCGGGTTAGTTGGATTCAGATCTCTTTTCGATTTATAAGATAGTAGCCAGATTCCAAAACCCGTGATCAATAAATAGAAAAGGGTTCTCGCTACACTCTCCAGAAGAGATGGTGGTGTCCCAAAAGGATCGCTATCGTCGGACATTTTCGAACCCGCCGGATCGAGAATCGCGAGGATCCCAACCCCAGTTCCAAGTAGTCCGAAGAGTGCGATCATAAACCCGGCACCCTTGCGCAAGAAGTAATATACGTTCGCTCTAGTCTGCATCCTGAAACCATCTAGATGTATCGCGACAATTTTCCGCGATGCTTATCCGACCCGTGTTACAGCCCGTTTTTCATTCGGTGGCTTATCACCCTTGTATAATACTTGCTCCAAAAACAGCCCCGACGGCGGCGCCGTAAATTTAGCCGGAACGTCAGACTTGAATTTCAAAAGTCGCTCAAAGGCATCGTAAGTTAAATTTCCACGACCAACTTCCGCCATCATTCCGACGATCCGCCGAACCATCTTCCAGAGAAAGTGGCTCGCGCCGATGCGAAAGCAGATCAGATCGCCGTCTTCAAATATCTCGGCACGAGTGACTTGTACGACCGTCGACTGTTTCTTGCCACTGTCGTCCGTCTCGCAAAACGATCCGAAGTCATGTTTGCCGACAAGCATCTCTGCAGCCTGCTGCATTGCCTTCGCGTCAAGGTCATCCTTGATCCACCAGACAAAGTTTTTTGTCATCGCAGTCCGGCGCCTTGAGATTTGATAGATGTAGTACCGAGCGACGGCATCATGACGGGCGTGGAAATCATCGGGGGCGTTCGAAACTTTGAGAACGTTTATGTCGTGAGGAAGCAGATCGTTAAAGCCGTGCTGGATCTTTCGCGGAGTGATGTTAGCCTGAAGCTCGGCAACTTTCAGATGCACGATCTGTTTAACGGCGTGAACACCGGCATCCGTCCGGCCCGAGCCGAAGATCTCCGGTTTCGATGTGAAAAGCTGCCGGGCTGCGTCCTGCATCTCACCCTGGACAGACTTCGCGTTGTGCTGCATCTGCCAACCGCGGTATCGCGTCCCTTCGTATTCAACCTCAAGTTTCCAAGTGGGCATTATTTTCCGATCTGCACTTTCTCGCCGCTTTCGTCGATGGCGACGAAGATCACCTCTGCCTCGGTAACCTTCACAACTATTCCGGGTGTTCCAAAACGCTCGGCTTCGACGTCGACATGTATCGTGATCGACGTATTTCCAACCTTTATAGTCCTTGCGTAAAAGCTAACGAGATCGCCGATGTAAACCGGCTCATGGAATATGACTTCCTTCATCGCCACCGTAACGAAGCGATTATGTTTCGTATGCCGGATCGATTCGACTCCGCCGGCAACGTCGATATAGCTCAGAATAGTGCCGCCAAAAACAGTTCCATGAGCGTTCGTATCGCGCGGCATCATCGTCAGGCGAATTGCCGCGTCGCGGGTTACTTTTGCTTCTTTTTCCATTCTCTTACCTTTCGGAATAGGTGATAAGTGATAGGTGATAGGTGATAAGTGATAGGTGATAAGTGATAAGTGATAGGTGATAAGCCTGCGATCTACTCTTTCACTTATCACCCATCACCCATCACTTATCGCCCATCACTTATCACCCATCACCTGCTCCGGAGATATTTTCCGTGTAGTCCAATCTTTCACAGCTGCTCGCAGCTCGTTCAAGTGCTCATCAAAAAAATGTCCCGAGTTTTCGAATACTAGAAGTTCAGCGGTCGGTATCTGCTCGACAAGCTTTCTGACATTCTCGACCGAACCAAATTCGTCCTTGTCACCATGAACAAAGAGGATCGGCTTGCGAACCGCGGTCAGGAATTCATAATCACCGTATTTATCGACCGGTGTGCCGATGCTGATCAAGCGGACGACCCGATCGTCGTTCATGCCGACTTCCATTCCCGTTCGCGAACCGAACGAGAAACCCGCTAGCGTGATCGGTTGACCCGGATATTCTTTCGCCAAAAAATCCACTACGTCGCGAACATCCTCACGGCCGCCGGCGATCTCTTCATGTTCGCCGGTCGAGGAACCAAGGCCGCGGAAATTGAATCGCAAAGTTATTAGCCCGGCATCGACCAAACCCGCCGCGGCTCGAAACACGACCTTATTATGCATCGTGCCCCCCCCGAGCGGATGCGGGTGACAGACCAGCGCAACGCCCGTTGGCGGGCCGTCGGGCTCCTTTAATATAGCTTCGAGCCGGCCGTGCGACGCGGGGATGAAAAGATTGCCTTTCGGATACATTCTTAAGTTTTCGATTCTAGAGTTTAGGTTTCCGATCCGCAACAGCTCTACAGAGACTCTGTTCTGACTCCTACGCGAAACTATTTTTCACGCTCGACCTCCATAGATATTGTTCGGCGTTCATGCTACTTTTTCTGAGTAGCTCGCGTATCAAACAATGGAAGAAATCTTGGCGAAGGCGCCTCCTCAGCCCGAAAAGTCAAAGTTCACCTGGCGTCACTATCTTGAGACCGAAGCCGCCACACGTGTCGTCTACCTCATCTTTGGATTCATCGCTATCGTAATGGTGATGTCGTTCCTGCAGTTTCGCACTGACGCGATCTGTTGCGGCGATTGGGACGGATACTATCACATTCGCTGGAGCAGCCTCTTGTGGGAAAACTTTTCGCAGGGCAAGTGGCTTCCAACATTTCAATGGCTGCCGCTGACCGTTCTAAACCCGCAGGATTACAACGACCATCATTTTCTTTTTCATCTGCTTCAGATCCCGTTCCTGTGGTTTTTTGAGCCCGTCATGGCGGCCAAGATCGCCGCAGTTACATTCTCGAGCCTCGCGGTTTTCTCGGTTTACTGGCTGCTCTATCGGTACGACGTCGACTACCTTCTTGTATGGCTCGCCGCGATCCTGACATGCGCGAACATGTTCTATTACAGAATGAACATGGCAAAGGCCCCGCCACTGACGATAATCATCACCGTCGTCGGGATCTATCTACTGTTGGAGCGGAAATATGTTTGGCTGCTGCCGCTGATGTTCGCATTCGTATGGACGTATAGTCTGTTCCCTTTGCTTTGGATCGCCTCGGCGATCTGGATCGTTATCATCGCGTGGAACGAACGTCGCCTTGAATGGCGGCCACTTGCTTACACGACAGCCGGCCTGATACTTGGGAATGTTATCAATCCGTATTTCCCGAGCAACCTCCTGCTTTTCTACGAACATTTTAAGACCAAGTTAGTTGTCGCGGGCGACTTCGCGGTAGCTGTCGGAGGGGAGTGGTATCCGTACAACGGGATGGAGCTACTCACGCATTTTCCTGTCGCAATGCTCGCCATGCTTGTCGGCTATATTCTCTTTAGACCCAGGAACCAGAAACTGCCGGAACGAGCGGCATTCTTTTTGGCGTTTGTCACAATGCTTCTGGCGGCGCAGTTCAGCTCGAAGCGGTTTGCTGAGTATTTTCCGCCATTTGCGATCCTGTTCGCAGCCTTTAGCCTCCAGGCCTTTCGCCTTCCGCAAGCGCTGCAGTTGCCCGAGCACTTCAAGCGGGACATCGATCCGTATCTCGACGCCGACAAAAGGACGGATAAGCAGGATCGCCACCATTCGACAAAGCTCGCGGCCGTGACCACGATCGGTGTTCTGCTGACGCTATTTTTTATCGTCAACGTCAAGGGATTTCACTGGCTCGGACTCAATCAGGAAGGCGTCGCCGAGACGATCGCGGCAAACGATTCGGATTATCGTTATCGCCGCGCGATGGCCTGGGCGACCGGCGTTGATTCGAACGGGCGAGAAAACATTCCGGCGGGCGAACGCTTTTTCAATTGCAACTGGGACGATTTTCCAAAACTGTTCTTCCTCAACACAAAACACACCTACGTTTACGGGCTGGATCCTAATTATCTCTACTCGGAAAATCCCGAACTATACAAGCTGCTTCAGGAGATCACGAACGGAAGAGTCGAAGAGGCGGCGCCTTTGATCCGTGAGAAATTCGGGGCGAATTACGTCTTCGCCGACGCTAAAGAGAACGAAGACATGATCGCCAAGCTTTTGGTGAGCGGCTGGGTTGACATGGTCTATGAGGACGATGAGGCTCGCATCTTAAAGATCCGCGACGTCAAGGGCGATCCACCAAAAGATGCGGTGGAAGACCAGCCTGAAACCGAGGATGAGAAGAGCGCTTTGGACGCGGAAGAGAATGGTTCGAATGTAAATCCCGAGGATGAAGATAATAATAACTAACGCGATATTTCTGCTCATCGTCGTGGTTCTCGTCTCATCGTGCGGCCCGAATCAGCGGATACTCGAGTCAGCTAACGAGAATCAGGCGAGCACCGAAGAGCCGGTCGCGATCAATGTGAACGCGGCGCCACCCGTTAGTGGTTTCGACCAGGATTTGAATGCGATGCGCACCGCAGACTTCAAATTTATTATTGTTTTCCGTCGAAAGGACGGACAACCGCTGGACGCGGCCGACAAGGACCTTATCGCGAGGAAAGCTGTCAACGCGAATCGCCGCAGCCTGTCGGACGAAGGCAAAGCGGTTATTATCGGGAGCAACTTTCCGTTCATGACGGGCGTCTTTGATGAGTTGAAAGAACGATTCAGTATGGAGAATTTTTCCCGCCCGGATAGCGGCGCGATGTTCTCGAACACGGTTCCGCACAGGTGATAACAAATAGCAATGGCTGACGAAAAAAATAAAAAAGAAGAAGTTGAGATCGCCAACGAGAACATTCTTGGCGAGAGGTCCGAGCACATCCAGCGTGTCTCGCTCGTTTCGTCGTCGCCATCGGCCCGTTCGATCGTTCGCGTTGTGGTGATCGTTCTGCTTCTGCTCGCCGTAAAAGATTTTCTCGGTGTTGTCATCAGCTCGTTGACCTTTCTGTTTTTCATGATCGTTCTTGCGATCTTTTTCGCGTACCTCATCAACCCTCTCGTCGAACTCATTCGTAAGCCGTTCGCCGGAACCTATCAGCGCCTGATGCCGCGTTCGCTGGCGATCGGATTGTCATTCATGATCGTCTTTTCCGTCCTCACGGTCGGGGTCTATTATCTCGCCCCGGGGATCTCGCGTCAGGCACGCGCGTTTGTCGCGAATATCCCGAATTACACTACGTCGCTGCAATCGGCGATCAAAGACATGAATCGCGGGTTTGATCGAATGCGTCTCGCCGAGAGCGTCCAGACGCAGATAAACGAGCGCATCAATGTTTTTCTGGAATCAGCGGGGACCTTTGTCACCACCATCCTCGGTATGAGCGCGATCTATGCCCTCGTATATCTTCCGTGGCTTATTCTTGTTCCGATCATCGCGTTCTTTTTTTTGAAGGACGCTCAGCTGTTCAAAGTCGCCTTATTGCGCGTCGTACCGATCGGCGAGTGGCGAACACGCGTCGAATCGGTCATGGCCGACGTCAACAATACGCTCGCCGCCTACACGCGCGCGCAACTTATCTCGTGCCTCTGGATCGGGGTGGTCTGTACGATCGGGTTTTATTTGATAGGAAACGACTACGCTCTGCTGCTCGGGATCCTGGCTGCATTACTTGAGCTCATTCCACTGCTCGGCCCGCTGACTATCGCGATAGTCGCGACGACGGTCAGCGGTTTCGAGTCCGGCGGACAGGCATTGTGGACAGTCGCATTTCTCGGCGTGTTACGGATCCTGCAAGACTACGTAGTCTATCCGCGTATTATTCGCGACGGCATTCACTTACATCCTCTGGCAGTGATTTTGTCGGTTCTGGCCGGTGAGCAGGTCGCCGGAATCCCGGGCGTATTCATCGCGATCCCGCTCGTCGCGCTCTTGACGGTTCTGTACAAACACATACTCGAACACACTTCGAGTCGGGGGCTTTTTACGGGCCTGCTTGAACCAAAAGAGAAAAAGGAGATCGCCGAACAAAAAGCGTAATGACACCCCTAGCCTGGCTCATTGTTTTCTTTTTTGTCCTGTTGTTCTTATGTCTGGTGGTCTATTTTCTCGTCGTGCGGGCGTTCTACTGGGGTGACAAAAAAGAACCGCCTAAGAAGAAGTGATCAGTCTGGGAAAGCTCTCCCCGTCATCGATCTCGATCTTCATTTCGAGCACAAAACACGGGACCGAGAAATTCAGTCCATTCAGTTTCACCGCGTCCTTTGCCGTTGTCAGCAGCACTTCGATCTTCTCCTCGCGCGCTCTGCGCTGGAGAGTGTCGATGTCGGCTTGCGTATAATAATGATGATCGCGAAAGGTTTCGGTCCCCGTGAGGCTATGTCCCGCGCGTCTGGCCGACCGGTAGAAGGTATCCGGATTTCCCAATCCGCAAAAGGCAAGGGTCGATGTCTCCTGGCTAAACGGCGGTTCATGATCGCCCTCACCATTTAAGAACTTCGCAAGTTCTGTCAGGCGATGCGCGACCGATCTGGATCGGAAAACCTGCGCTTCGGAGTTGAGGGTTTTGATCGTCAAAGTCACTTTGCGCAAATCATCGGCGAGCTCGCATCTTGTCAAAACTATGGCGTGAGCGCGAGACAGGTTTTCCAAACGCTCGCGAAGCGTGCCGGCGGGGATCACCTTCCCATTACCGAACGGATTTGTCGCGTCGATGCACACAATGTCGAGATCCCGTTTTGCGCGCCGGTGCTGAAATCCGTCGTCGAGCACAAACGTCGTAACACCGAACTTTTCTTTCGCCCAAACTGCTGCGGAGACTCGGTCTGCGTCCGAGACAACAATAGCTTTTCCAATCAACTTTCGTGCAAGCTCGACCGGTTCGTCCCCACCGGTGCGGGCCTCAACGAGAACCTGCTCGCCGTCTGAAACGAGCACTCGTCCCGAGCTTTCCCGGCCGTACCCGCGCGTCAGAATACAAACCTTCTCACCGGCATCCGCGAGGATTTCCGCAACGTATGCTACAAGCGGTGTTTTCCCGGTCCCTCCGACAGTGATGTTCCCGATGCTGATCGTCTTCGCTCCAAGATCGTACGACCGAAACGTGCCGCGATCGTAGAGCGCGTTTCGGATATCCGCGATCTTCCCGTAAAGCCAACCGACCGGCAAAAGGAGCATAGGCATTCGAACATTCCTAATTATGAAATTACGAAATTAATAATTACTTTTCAGTAACAACTAATCGGGGGCGATTTGGTTTTGGATGTGATTATTAATTTCGTAACTTTGTAATTGGTGATGTCCTTGTCAGGACTTTAGAAAATTCTTTAGTATCACCTTACCGTGTTCGGTCAATATCGATTCGGGATGAAACTGTACGCCCTCGATCGGCAGACTGCGATGCCGCATCGCCATGATCAGTCCGTCAGGCGATTCGGCCGAGATCTCCAAACATTCTGGAAGCGAGTCGCGCTCAACCACGAGTGAGTGATATCGCCCCGCGATGAAGTCGCCTTCGATGCCTTCGAAGATGGTCTTGCCGTCGTGTCGGACGTCGACCGGTTTTCCATGAACCGGTTCAGGCGCGCGAACTACCTTTCCGCCAAAATGCTGACCGATCGCCTGATGGCCGAGACACACCCCGAGGATCGGGATCTTCTTGCACATTCGTTCCAGAACAGCCAGCGAAACTCCGGCGCCGTCGGGCGTTCCCGGTCCGGGTGAGATCAATATTTTCTCCGGTCGCAGCGCGTTTTCGATCTCTTCGGCCGACACCTCGTCGTTCCGTATGACCTTCATCTCGGCCCCAAGCTCACCCAAATATTGAACAAGGTTATAAGTGAACGAATCGTAATTGTCGATGACCAGCAGCATCTATCTATTTCGTTTACTATTCTCGTCATTCAATCTATCATAACTCGACCGACCCGGAGGCTCTTCGCAAAAATGGGAAATACTATAAAAGCTTTCGCTCTAATACTCACCCTTGCGGCCATCGCTACGACGCAGACAGTTCCGGAAAAGAAAGCGACGGACGCGAAAGAGAATCTTGAAAAAGAAGCCGTCACGTTCCTGCGCGAGACGCTCGGAGACGTCAACGGAATGCGCTCGCTTGAGAACCGGATCAGCTTCACGGCTGAGCTCGCGGGGCTTATGTGGTTTCACGATGAGCGCGAAGCCCGTGCGATGTACGGCGGCGTGATCGACGACTTTCGGGACTTACTGACACGCTACGATGCGCAGATGAACTCATTCGGGATCCCGCCGGAAGATGGAGAGGGGCGCAGCTCGCCTATGTCTTTCATGATGGAGCCGACTGACGAGTCACGCGTTGCACGAAAATTTGCGACTGCTATGGGCGTCCGACAGCAGATAGCAATGAGCATTGCCGAACACGACGCCGACCTCGCGTTCGCTTTCTACAGCGATAGTCTCCTCGCGATATCTAACCCTGAGTTTCGTAAGCGGGGCGAGAGTGATGCGTATTTTGAGACGCAGTTGCTTACCCAAATCGCCCAGACGAACCCTGCAAAGGCGGTTCAGTTTGGGATAAAGTCTCTGTCGAAAGGGTTCGAGTACCAGCACCTCGATCTATTGCGAAAGATATACGCGAAAGATCCTGAGAAAGGAGCCGAATACGCGACGGCAATTCTCAGTCGCGTAAAGACGCAGAAGTTCGATGCCAGTGACTATTATCTGATCGGCTCGCTGATGGAATTCGGTGATAAGGCCCTTGAGACTTCCAGAAAACCGGGAGGGAAAAAAGCGGCGTACGCGGCTGCCGATCTTGGCGAGCTCGCCGACCTCCTCGCGCGGGCGATTTTGAATCGTCCCGACAGCGATTCTGGAGTTGGGATAGGTTACATGGAGTTGATCCAGAAATATGCCCCGGGCCGCTACGCCCAGCTGCGAGCCAAGGTGAAGAGGACGATCTCAACCTCCAATTTCAATGCGAATGCAAATTCAATGTACCGATCGGTCAACGCCTCATACAATTCCGACGGCGGATCTGCGAATTCCAGTTCTAACTCAAACGTCGCGGGATACGAACAGCAGATGCGCGAGAGCGAAGAACGTGAAAAGGCTGAAAAGAAATTGTTTGAAGACGTTCAAAGCCTCGCGACGAAGCCTCTGCCAAAAGAAGAGCGCGAGAAGATCATCACGCAGGCCCGTAAGATCATCATGCAGACGCCGGGCCGCGACAAGAAAGTGGTCGCGCTTGGTCTGCTCGCCGCGCAGGTCGCAAAGATGGGCGACAAAGAACTTGCGGGCGAGATAATGCGCGATGCCGAAGCGATGGTCAATCCCTCACCGAAAAATTATCAGGATTTTTTGCTCTCGTGGATGCTCGCGTCAGGCTACGCGACCGTCGATCCGGATAAGGCGTTTCCGTTGCTTGAAGAAACCATCGGCCGAGCCAACGACACGCTCGCAGCTTTCATAAAGGTCGGTGAGTTCATCGATGTCACTGAAGAAATGATTCAGGACGGAGAGGTGCAGGTCGGGGCTTTTGGCGGACAGATGGTTCGCGGGCTGACACGCGAACTGGGTTTGGCCGACAGCACGATTCAGATTCTCGCTCAGGCTGACTTTGGTAAAACGAAAAACCTGACCAATCGCTTCGAGCGACCCGAGATCCGTGTGCTGGCGAAGATGATGGTGCTGCGCGCGATCCTGAATCCAAAGGCTCCGCAAAGTATCGACGGGGCGATCGATGCCGTTCCCGTGCCGCCGGAATTTGAGAATTAACAATCAAACATTGAGCGAAGTGCAAAAGCCCGCGCGTGAGCAAGGGCGATACACTCAACATTGAACATATCGCCCTTCCTCATGCGCGGGCTTTTTGCACTTGGTTCCTACCCGAAGCTCGTTCCCAAAAGCCATTGACCGCCGTCAACTACAAGCGTGACGCCGTTGATGTAGCTCGCGGCATCCGAACAGATGAAAAGCGCTGCGTTTTCAATGTCCGCGATTCTACCGAATCTGCCGAGCGGGATCTTTTTCGTGATCTTCTCCTTCAGAGCTTCAGGCAGCAGGCGCTTCATGCCTTCGGTATCCTCG
The DNA here is from genome assembly GCA_037969295.1 of Pyrinomonadaceae bacterium. Taxonomy (GTDB): domain Bacteria; phylum Acidobacteriota; class Blastocatellia; order Pyrinomonadales; family Pyrinomonadaceae; genus OLB17. The sequence continues at coordinate 13,985 of JBBKXD010000148.1, forward strand.
ATCGGCCCCGGTGCAATTCCATTTACCCGTATGCCGTGACGTCCCCATTCGACAGACAGGTTTCTTGTGATCGCATCGACACCGGCCTTTGCGGCCGAAACATGTATCTGCATCGGCGTCGCGAGATAATGAAGCGTCGCGGAGATGTTAAGGATCTGGCCCTTCGTTTCCTTTAACGGCTCGAACGCCGCACGACAAACATTGAAAGTTCCTTTGGTGTCGATATCAACGACGGTACCGAAGCCGTTCGACGACAGCTGATCTGCGGCGCAGAGAAAATTGCCGGCGGCTCCGTTGACGACGATGTCAATCCCGCCGTAATGCTCCACGGTCTTCGCTATCGCGTCCTGAACGGCGTCGAAATCCCGAACATCCGCCGCGGTCGCGAAACACTTCCCACCGCTCTCTTCGATAAATTGTTTTTGGGCGATGAGGTTTTCTTCTTTGCGGCTGATGATCGCTATCTTGGCACCGTACCTCGCAAACGCTCGAGCGACACCTCCTGTGATGCCCGTCGCACCGCCGGTTACAAACGCAACTTTACCCTGTAAAATATCGTCAGCAAATATTTTGTCCGTCATAATCGCAAGATGTTAACACAGGTTATTGAACGACACGGGGACGCGGGGACTCGGAGACGCTGGGATCACAACAGATTACTCCGCGTCTGCGCCCCCCGGGGTCTCCGCGTCCTCTTCGTCGGATTCATTGCGATAATAGCTGCTTCTCTCTCTTGCGGATCAAAGCCGACCGATCCGCGCACGGTTATCCCCGGGGACGCCCTCGTCTACCTGGAATCGAATGATCTTGCGAAAACACTTCATGCGATCACGGACAATCCGAAATTCGAAGCCGCCGCGAAATTCAAGCCGAATCTCAATGTCCTGGACGGCGTGAAGATCGCGATCGCCGTCACCGGCTTCGAAATTTCCGAACAGTCTGTAACTGAAGAAAATTCGGTCCTCAAGTCGAGGCCGCGATTCGTCGCGGTCGCAGAGACGAATGCGTGGGGATGGCAGACGACCAGCTTTATTGAAAATCAGCTCGGTGAGTTTGTAAACGAGGTCTACGGCGGTGAGGTCAGTATGGAGATGACGCCGCGCAACGACGGGAAGTATTACGTCTGGACGGCACAGGACGGGCGGAAGGCATTTGCGCTTCAGCAAGACAGTCTTGTTTTTTTTGGAAACGACGAAGCTGCAATTCAACAGTGCCTGGCTGTAAAGCGTGGCGAAGCGGAGTCGATCGCAAAGAATCCGAAAATAACAGATGAAGATCGTCTCGTATTTGGTTATGTCTCGACTCAGGGCATTGGTCAGATCGCGAACCTTGCCGGGGTTTCATTCGCGATGGGCGCGAGCGAAGAGGACGAGGTGAAGAGTTTCGTGGCGGGCGTGCTGCCGCAGATTTTGCGGGACTCCGTTCAGGAAGTTACGTGGACCGCATCCGCCACCGAGAAAGGTATCGAGGATAAGATCGTCGTGAAACTCGATGACGAATCCGCTCGAGTATTTGACGAAACGTTGAGGCCGGCGGAGGCGGGAGACTCGCAAATTGCAAACTTCGTTCCGGCATCGGCCGCGTCCTCGACACGGTACTTGCTTCGAGATCCGCAGATCGCGTGGCGAAGCATCGTTCTCACGGCGAGGCAGAAAACGGATGAGACGAGTGGTGCCTTGATCGGGGCCTTTTCCGGAAGTTTCTTCGAACCGTACGGAATCGAGAATCCGGAGTTGTTCCTGAGTGCGATCGACGGGCGACTGGTAACCGTCAAGCTTACTGCCGACAGTGAAGATGCCGCGGTGATCGCGTTGATCAAGGACCCGGCGAAGATCCGCCTTTCGATCGCCAAAGAAATCAGCTTCTCCCGCCCGGCTGAGAAACAATTCGGCGCCGACGTTTGGAAGTCCGAAGATGGTGAGCTAGCGGCGGCGTTCGTTGACGATCGACTGATAGTTGGTGAAACGGAAACTGTTTTGAAATGCCTCGAAACAAAACAATCGGGGGGGAATTTAGATCTCGTTCAGCAGTTCGTCGCATCCGATTCAGTGGCGACGACCGTCGTAAACGAAAACGATTCACCTGGAAAGTTTATCGATGTCCTGGCGGAACGAAAAAACGAGAATGAGCGGCTCGCGATGAAATTCAAAACTGAAACGCGATTCAACAAGAATGGCATCGAACGGCGCACTGTGTCAGATTTCGGTTTGATCGGTTCGATCATCGAACATTTGGCCGCCGATTAGACCTACTTTTTCCTGGCGCGGCGCTTCAGCGTCCTTACACTTCGCTCGATCCAGTCTTCCGCTGCCTGAAAGTCCGGAAATTTCCGCTCATCGCTCCGGAACGCCGGCGTGTGGTTATATCGCCGGCCATTATGATGGACGGTCGGGTGCTTGATGTGGAGCATTTCGTGGAAGACGATGTACTCGACGACAAACCGCGGCACGTCACGGGCGTCGAGGGATTTGCTGACGACGATGGTCTCATGCGTCGCGTCGTGGTGGGCCAGTATCCGGTACGTCTTTTTTGTCGACCATGTCAGGACCGGCTTAGCGAGCTGGCCGCCAAAGTACCAGAAATTCAGGTTCTCAAAGATCTCCTCGAGGTCGTAGACTTCGCCCTTGTGCGTTGTAACGATCTTCCGCCCGTGTGATCGTTTTCGATCATTCGCACGTTCACGCATCTCGGCGGAGTCGATGAAGCTCGAGTAAACTTCATCCGCCCGTTTTGGTACGCGTTTGCGAAGCAGTTTTGCGACAAGAATATAGGCAAGGGCCCGGTGAAACTCGGCCGGCATATCGCGGCACATTTCGGCAATACGCACGAAAACCCGACCGTCCCGTATGCGAATTGTCTGATTTAGCGATACGTACGGGTAATATGTGACGTCGATGGCGGGAAGATGACTATCGGCAGCAAGGCGGCCGAACGCTTCCTCGTAAAATTTCGTTATTTGAATGAGCGGAGTTTCGCTCCGAGTGTTAATCACGGTTTAGCTAAAATGATTGACAGGATTACTCTTAAAATGGTATCAAATTACTTGGAAGCAAGCCTCTCACACCCGATTTGCTTCATTCTCGCCGTGAAAAAATGGTTCGCGAAACAAACCTGAAGATCGAGAAGCGCTACGGTTTTCCTGACTCTCGCGGACAGTCGATTCTGACAGCAATAATCAACGAACATTTCGTCACGGGTGAACCCGTCGGATCAAAAACGATCGCCGAAAGATTTGCCAATGCCTCGGGCCTAAGCTCGGCACGCATTCGCAGCGTGATGGGTGAGCTTGAAGACCTCGGTCTTCTTGAACAACCACACACATCGGCTGGTCGGGTCCCGACCGACAAAGGCTACAGATTTTACGTTGATAATCTGTTGGGCATCCTCAGCATCTCAAACGACGACTTGCATCGCATAGGCGATGAATTTGGTTTGAACGAGAGCGACCTTGTGGAGACGCCGGACAGATTGATGGAACGGACCTCCCAACTGCTTTCAGCTCTTTCTAATAATGTGGGAATCGTGGTTTCGCCCAGTTTGGCGAATGATCGCCTGCAGCATATCGAATTCGTAAATCTTTCCGAAAAGCGGATCCTCGTCGTTGTGGTCTCGGCGCCGAACATCGTCCATAACCGGATCATCCGGCTGAAGGTCACCTTCACGAAGGACGAGTTGGATCGGACGGCGAACTACCTGAACGCAGAGTTTTCGGGAAAAAGCCTGGCCGAGATCCGTTCAGAGATCCTTCGGCTCATGCACGAAGAGAAAACGATGTTCGATCGACTGTTGCAGACGGCCGTAATTCTTTGTTCGGAGAGTATCGAAGACGAAGAAGACAAACTTGGCGAGGTTTACGTAGACGGGGCCTCGAACATCCTGACCAAGAGGGATTTCGCCGATCTTGAACGTCTCCGGGAATTGCTCACCACGATCGGCGAAAAATCTCGCCTGCTTGAGATCCTGACCGAATGCGTCGCACGCGATGCTGAGCATTCGGGCGGCGTGCAGGTGATGATCGGTACCGAAAACCGGTCACCTTCGCTGCAAAACTGCACGCTGATCTCAGCCCCCTATCGCGTGGGCGGCGGCGCTGCAGTCGGCACGCTGAGCGTGCTCGGCCCGACCCGCATCGAGTACGCAAGGATGATCTCGATCGTCTCTTACGTGGCTCGAGTTCTTGAAAAGGTGATGTCGCGCGACGTCACCAATAACTAACTCCTAAAAGATCGGCAGCCGCCGATTCACAAATAATGGATCCAAATAAGGAAATCGAAAACATCGGCGAAGTGGCCGACGACGACGAAACTGAAGAATCCGTTTCGGTCGATGCTTTTATCCGGCAGCTCGAGGCAAAGGAAAAGGACCTTCACATCACCGCCGAGACGACGATCATCGAAATCGAGGAGAGCTTCGATGACGGAAATCCCTCCGACTTTCCGAAGGAGGACCTGCAGATCGAGATCGTTAAGCCGGCCGTTGCCGAAGCCGTTGTTCCGGCTAAGACTAAAGATCGAAAGACGCAGACCCCCTCGTCGGGAAAAGAGATTGCCGAACTGAAAGAAAAAATTTTCCAAGTGCAGGCGGAGCGCGAGGAACTGGTGCAAAGCTCCCAGCGACGCGCGAAAGATTTCGAGAATTTCAAATTACGCACCGAGCGAGAGCGAAACGAGACCTTTCAGAACCAGATCGGGAACCTCGCGACACAGATGCTGCCGGCTCTGGACAACCTGAATCGAGCAGTGGATTTCGCAATGGCGATGCCGGAGGAAAAGCGGGCAGATATCCAGCAATTTCTTGACGGTGTTGTACTCGTCAGCCAACAGATAAACGATGTTCTGGATGAGATGGGCATCCAACCGATCGCCACCGTCGGCGAGATCTTCGACCCGCATTTTCACGAAGCCGTCGCAACCGAAGAATCTGCCGAGTTCGATCCGAACACTATCTCGGCCGAACTGCTCCGCGGCTATCGGATCGGTAATCGCGTGATCCGCCATTCGATGGTGAAAGTGGCGACCACACCACGATCCGCCGACATAGAAACTGACAACGACATTGCCAAAGACGAAGCCATTGCCGGCCAGGGAGAAAGTCAAGACCTCGAAATTTCCGACCACATGTAGACCTACCTTTCCGAACGTTCTTCTCACCGATCAAATCACACCCCCGAGAAAATTTATGAGTAAAGTCATTGGAATCGATCTAGGCACAACCAACTGCTGTGTTTCCGTCCTCGAAAACGGAACGGTACAGATTATTTCGAATAAAGAAGGCGGCCGCACAACGCCGTCCGTCGTCGGATTTACCGACAAAGACGAGCGGCTCGTCGGGCAGATCGCCAAGAGGCAAGCCGTTACGAATCCGGCGAATACGCTTCATGCAGTAAAGCGTCTCATCGGTCGAAAATTCGACACTCCTGAAGTTGAGAAGATGCGCGAAGTCGTCCCGTTCGAGATCGTCGAGGCGCCGAACGGCGACGCGCACATCAAGGTGCTTGATCGCGTCTATAGTCCGCCGGAAATTTCAGCGATCGTTCTTCAACGGCTAAAGATGGCGGCCGAAGAATTTCTTGGCGAACGAATTACCGAGGCGATAATTACCGTCCCAGCCTATTTCGATGACATGCAGCGGCAAGCTACGCGCGATGCGGGCAAGATCGCGGGTCTGGAAGTAGAGCGAATCATAAACGAGCCGACGGCCGCAGCTCTCGCTTATGGTTTCGGCAAGAAAAAATCTGAGAAGGTCGCGGTCTACGATCTTGGCGGCGGTACGTTCGATATCTCCATCCTCGAGATCAACGACGGCGTTTTTGAAGTTCTCTCTACGTCGGGGAATACGTTCCTCGGGGGCGAGGACTTCGACCAACGCATCATCGACTGGCTTCTCGCCGGATTCAAAGCCGAGCATGGCGTCGACTTGAAAGACGATAAGCTCGCTCTCCAGCGTTTGAAGGAAGCCGCCGAACGCGCGAAATGCGAACTCTCGAGTCTCAAGGACACGAACATCAGCCTCCCCTTCATCGCTGCGGACCCGACCGGTCCAAAGCACATCAATGCAAATCTAACTCGCGAGAAATTTGAGGAACTCGTAAAAGATCTCGTCGACATGTCGGTTGAGCCGTGTCAGAAAGCGCTGTGGGATGCAAAGCTTCAGCCGGCTGATGTCGACAAGGTGATCCTGGTCGGCGGGCAAACCCGCTCGCCGATTATCGCGAGAACGGTAACCGAAGTGTTTGGTAAGGAGCCTTCGTCAGAGATCAATCCGGACGAAGTTGTCGCGATGGGTGCGGCGATCCAGGGCGGCGTGCTGACAGGCGACATCAAGGATATTGTTCTGCTCGACGTTTTGCCGCTTAGCCTCGGACTGGAAACTCGCGGCGGCCTGTTCGTAAAACTGATTTCGCGCAACTCGACGATACCGCTGAAGAATACGATGACATTTACCACGGTCGTAGATAATCAGCAGTCCGTCGAGATCCACATTTTGCAAGGCGAGCGCGAAATCGCGAGCGGCAACCGAAGTTTGACGAAATTTGAACTGGTTGGAATCCCGCCGGCACCGCGGGGCGTCCCGCAGATCGATGTTTCTTTTGAGATCGATGCGAACGGCATCGTGAATGTTTCAGCCCAGGACAAGATGACCGGATTGGAACAGGCGATGCAGATCACGCCCTCGTCCGGACTTGCACCCGAGGAGATCCAACGGCTGATCAGCGAGGCCGAAACGTCGGCAGACAAGGATCGCGAGGAACGCGAGCTGATCACGCAGCGAAATCGACTGGACAACATGATCAAGAACGCCCGCAAGGCGATGGCCGAATTCGGCCGCTCATTTCCGCCTGATGAGCAAATGGAAATCATCGGCATCCTGAAGGAGGCGGAGGAATCTCTTTCCGCGGAGGATGTAACGGAGATCGGGCTCATTCTGGTCCGCGTTGAAGAGACCGCCAGCCGCATCACGGCGGCAATGATGAGCCCAGCGTAGCGATTTTGGATTTTAGATTTTGGATTTTGGATTTCCGGCGGGGTCGATCCGATACAGGGAAGCGATCTGAGACTTCGCAATCGACTTGAGTCTCGGTTGACAGGTTCGCTACAATAACACTTGGCGTCAGTTCAAAGGTTTGAGCTGACGCCTTTTGGATTTCAAATTTCAACTTTGAGATTTCAGGTCGATTTCATGGCAAAAAAAGATTATTACGAAGTTTTAGGTGTAACGCGGACGGCGACCGAGGTTGAAATAAAGCGAGCCTATCGCACCCTTGCCGTCAAGCACCACCCTGACAAGAACCCGGGCGACGACCACGCGGAAGAAAAGTTTAAGGAATGTGCCGAAGCATATGCGGTTCTTTCTGACTCGCAAAAGCGCGCGCAATACGACCGCTTCGGGCACTCAGGGATGGGCGGCGGAGGCTTCGATCCGGGGTTCTCGAACATCGAGGACATTTTCGATATATTCGGATTCGGTGACATGTTCGGCGGACGAACGCGGACGCGCTCGACGATCCAGCGAGGCTCCGATCTCCGATACGATCTGGAGATCACCCTTGAGGAAGCGGCGAGCGGCAAGGAAGAAAAACTTCGCATACCGCGTCTTGAGAAATGCGAGGAGTGCGACGGCCGCGGGGCTGAAAAGGGAAGCTCGGCCGAAACGTGTATCACATGCAGCGGGAGCGGTCAGACGCGTTATCAGCAGGGCTTTTTCAGCGTCATGCGGACATGCTCGAACTGCCAGGGCAAGGGGCAGATCATTCGAAACCCATGCAAAGTTTGTAGCGGAGCCGGACGTGTCGAAAAAGAAAAGTCACTCGAGATAAAGATCCCGGCCGGCGTCGAAACCGGTTCGCGTCTCCGCGTTACCGGCGAAGGCGAAGCCGGCGTCAATGGCGGACCGTCGGGCGATCTTTTCGTTGTCCTTCACGTCAAAGAGCACGATATCTTTGAGCGCCAGGGAGCGAATCTTTACTCGGCGGTCCCGGTATCGTTCGCCCAAGCGGCGCTCGGTGCTGATGTAAAAGTGAGGACATTGGACGGCGACCAGGATCTCAAGATCCCGGCCGGTACGCAGACTGGCACCGTTTTTCGGCTGAAATCGCAGGGCATGCCGGCCCTCGGTGGCCGCGGCAAAGGCGATCTGTTTGTCGCCGTAACGCTGATCACACCGAAGACGCTGACGAAGGAACAGCGCAAACTGCTCGAACAGCTTGCCGACGTCGAGGATACCGAATTCACCGATGAATCATTTATCGAGAAGGTGAGGAATATTTTCGGCTAGGTCCTTACCGCTATAATTTCAAAAATAGCATTCTTGAAAAACGCCTTCTTGAGCAGAGAATCCGGGTCGAATGCCCGTGACCGCCTCTGCTCGGATCGCGTTTCAGCGATCGTCGATCTCTTTTCAACGATCTTCAGCGGCTTGCCTTCGAACGCTCCCGCGATCTTCTCTTCCGTAAGGTGCACGGTGTGATCCGCGAACGCGGAGAGCTCAAGCTTTATGCCGAGTGCGTTCCAAAGTCCGTGTGCTTTCGACGCCATCTCATAGATCGGGTGATGAACGTTTACAGTGAAGTAAAGAAGGCCTCCGGTTCTCACGACGCGAATCAACTCGTCGACGATGGATAACGGACGGTCTGCGTGGTCGATGACGTTGTCGCTGATAACGACATCGAAAGAACCGTCCGCGAACGGGAGCTCTTCGCCTATTGCTTCGATCGTTGACGCACGATTCTGGAGGGAAGGAAATAGCTTCTTGTATTCCGTTGCAAGCGGATCGACACCGATCCCGAACCCCGCTCCGAAACCGAAAATTAGTCCGTGGGCGCCGCTGCCTACCTCGAGAACTTTCGCATCCGGGCCGATCGGGTTGATCCGATCGAGGCGCTGTCTCAATGCCTGGCATCGTAGAAAGTTTGACCGGACAAGCTCATCTGAACTATTTCGCAGAGCGTCCGCCTTTTGTCGTTGATATTGACGTTGCCGCTCAAGGGCCCGACGCCCGCGTTCGTAACGCTTTCGATCCGACCAGCTCGCGTTCGCCCTGCGTTTTTCTGACGACATCAAAGTTGTTGGAGCTTGGACTTTACAGCTTCGCTAACCATTTTACCGTCCGCCGACTTTCCTGTGAGATGGGGCATCGCAGCTTTCATTACCGACCCCATATCTTTCATTGATGCGGCACCGGTTTCGGCGACCGCGGCAACGACTGCGGCGGAGATCTCCTCAGCCGTCGCGGCCTGCGGCAGGTAAGCGTCGATATGCGAGATCTCAGCCGCTTCTTTTTCGGCAAGGTCGGCGCGGCCCGCTTTCTCGTATTGCTCGATCGAATCGCGTCGCTGTTTGACGAGCGACTGCAGAGCCTTGCCGACCTCTTCGTCCGTAAGCTCGCTACCCTTATCGATCTGGCGATTCATCAGGTTTGCCTTGACCATCCGCAGCGTCGAAAGCCGTCCGGCATCCTTGGCCTTCATTGCATGGGTAAGGTCGGCGATTATTTGTTCTTTTAAGCCCATTGATCAATTACGGAACGAAATTATAGGTGATTAGTCCCGAAACCTTGACCGGAAAGCCGGAGAGTTGAGTAGGGCTGAATTTCGAGCTGCATGCGGCCAGCGCGGATGCAGCACGCAGAAGCGGGTGGCCGGATATAGCCCTGGCCGAAAATATATCGCCGTTTTCATCGATGAGCACTTGGATTGTGACCGCTCCGGATGCCCCAACCGCTCGTGCCGCCGCCGGGTACGCAGGCTTCGGGAGTGAAGTTGCTTTACCATTAAGAACGCCACCCACGATTTGTCGCGGGATATTTCCGCCCGCTTTTTCATCCGGATAGGAACCGCCCACATTCACCGGGCCTCGATAATCTGGCGGCGGGGTATTTGCGACGGGAAAATTGCCATCGCCCTTTATCGTGTATTTGTTTCCGTCTGCCCGAGGGGCGTTCGCGGTGCTGAAATTGATGTCGCCTTTCACCGTGGTTTTGTTTCCGTCCGCCGGCAAGGCGGTGGTAGCCGCGCCGGATTCTGCTTTCTCTTCAAGGCGGCTGGGAAACGTAAAGTTCAGCCACATCGACGAGTCGACTGCGTTGGCCTTTCGCGTAGCCGGATTGAAACGGGCCCTCATTGCAGCTTCCCGGGCAGCCTCACGCATCGCCGTAACGTCCTCGCGTTTCACCTGTCGGCAAACCGGGCCCGGGCCTGTAACATCTTCGACCGAAGTGACGTTACCGCTTGCGTCGATGGCGATCAACACACGGACGATCCCGCCAAGTCCGCTTTCGGAAGCTTCCTTCGGCACGGACAGTGTTGGCGTTGTGACCATCTGGGCCGGAACGATATCCTGGGCGTCCTGAGCATAAGCCGCTGTGCAGCCAAATGCAGCAGCTATCGTAATAACTAGACACAAATAAATTCTTTTCATGTTGCGCTCCTAAATTCTATTGACTGACGGTGCCGTTCGGACAGTTTAGCGCAGAGTCGGGCTTCGCTGTGAAGCGTTTTTTATTCGGCACCCTTCACATAGAACATCTCTTCGGCCGGTCTGAGCGGGCGGGCGAGCCATAACGGGCGGCGCAAGCCGTCGGGGCCCGGGGCGGGACGCGTCATCGCGAGCCACTGTTTGTAGATCTCGAAGGATTTGTTCGTGTCGACAAAGACGTCGCCGTGCGCATCGCCTGCCTGTGCTTGCTCGACCGTAACCTTCTGGTGCCAGCAGTGCATTCCCGACACGGGATCCGGATGGACGGGGAATGTGATGTTCTGATGGACACCGCCGTCGGTCCAGAAAATGCGCTCTGTGTCGGGGTCGGAGCTCTTGTATGCGCCGATTCCTTCGACGACCCACATCTTCCACTTGCCCGGCTCCTCTTCCTTGATCGTCACCTGATTTGTCGACCAGCGATTGTTCTTCGCGTCCTGCTCACGCCGCCATCGTCCGATGTGATGCGAGCACGCGACAACACCCGGACGCATTCCTTCGGTAACCCAGGCGCGATTTACAAAATATCCGATCTCAGTCGAAATGCGAACCAGATCGCCGGTCTTGATCCCCCAGCGTTCGCCGTCCGATGTGTGCATCCAAAGCGGATTGCGATTCGAAATTTCCGCGAGCCACTTCGCATTACCGCTTCGAGTGTGGATAAGCGTCGGCAGACGAAATGTCGGCACGAGCACGATCTCATTAGGCCCAAGGCTTTCAGGATGAATATGGCTCTTCACATAAGTCGGAAATGCATATTCGGGCCAGCCCCAATCGACCGTGGTCTTCGAAAAAAGCTCCTGCCGTTTCGATGGAGTGTTGAATCCGACCCGAGCTTTTCCGTCGGCGACGATCGCGACAAGCTTGCCGTCCTTTCGGATCTCGCCCCGCGCGGCGTCGGTCTCGTCGTCTGCGAGATCGGTTATCGGCGCGAGGTCCATGTGCTTTTCGTAGACCGCGCTCTCGACCTCGAACGCTCCATACTTTCGCATGTAGTCGAGCGCGGTCAGGCCTTCTTTTGCGGCAACCTCCGGCAGGCCTTTCGTATTTTCAAAAATGTATCGATAGTACTCATCGATCGTGATCTTTTCACCTTCGCGATATGGCGAGATGAAGTGCTGACGAATACCGAGGTCGCCATCCTTATCGATCCGCCACGAAAGCTCGAACCAGAACTCGTCCTCTTCCCAAACCTCGCCCGGATTTGTTTCGTAAGTGAAGGTCGTTTCGCGACCCATCTTTCGCGCCGCCTCGCGAAGTACCGGCTGACGGAATGAGACCCACATTCCCGAATGAGTTTCGTAACTTGTCAGATCGTGCCGCTCACTAGCCATTCCCATCGGGAGTACGTAGTCGGCGAAGTACGCGGTCTCATTCCAAGTCGGCGTGAG
>JBBKXD010000149.1:0-30790 GCA_037969295.1 Pyrinomonadaceae bacterium
GCTGACCGTCCGAACTATCAAACCGAGCTTGAGAATATCCGAGCTGAAGTGATCGCGGTCACCTACGATAGGCACTTAAACAAAGGCAAAGCCGAACGGGGACCATTTGGATACATTACGGCGAACGACGTCACGGCGTTCTGGGGCGAACCCCCCGGCAGCCCGCTTTCGCCCGCAGTGAAAGCGGAGAGAAAAGCCAAGTTCGAGCGCTTTCTCAACACGAAGACCGAGCTGCTTAAAGAGACGAGCCTGGCGATGACCGAGCGTGAGATTACCCCGGACGAGATCGCGCAGGCGAGGGACATGTTCGCGAAGAGCCAGATCTACGCAGACGAGTATTCGAATCGAGCAGCTTCCCTGCCCCTCTCTTTCCGACAAAGAGTAGATCTGCAAGTGAAGCTTCAACAGGCACAATTTCTTGCACGGCTTTACAGCGAAAACGTCGCCGCGGAAACCGCCGCGTCCGATGACGACGTTGCGAGTTACATAGAAGAACATCCCGAGCTTGATACCTCTTTGAAACGAGCCGTCGCCGAGAAACTCCTCGCGAGGGCGGAGAGCGGTGAGAATTTTGCAAAGCTTGCGAATGAGTTTTCGGAAGATCCTGGAAACAAGAATGCGGCCACGGGTCAACTGAACGGCGGCTTGTATAAAAATGTAAGCCTGGGAGCGATGGTCGCACCCTTCGAAAAGGCGGCGATGGCACTGAAACCCGGACAGGTTTCACCTGAGCTTGTCGAGTCCGACCACGGATTTCACGTGATCAAGTTGGAGCGGAAGAGCTCGACCGAGCCGGTGACGTATGACGTCCGCCACATTCTTATTGCGACCGGCGTGAGCGACCCCGATAATCCGCTTGCTCCGAGTGTAACTGTCAGAGAGTACGCCAGGAAGGCGATCGAAAGTGAAAGGGAGCAGGAGATCATTGACCGCATCGTCGCTGAAAACAAGATCTCCGTTCCGGACGACTTTGTGATTCCCGCAGTGAAGGTGCCGACTTCTGCTCCGAAGGCAGCCCCGCCGCGACGGCCGCGAGCGAGGAGTAAGCGTACGTAAATTTTCGAACTGCGGTGCAGGATATGCTACGCGTCGTTGGTAATTAGAGATCTGATGATCGAGAACAACTTACTTAGCATAATTATCTTCGCTCCGCTCGCCGGAGCGGTGATCAACTGGTTGATCGGCGGGTATCTAAAGGACAAGCCGTATAGCGAAACCTTTAGCGGTCTCGTCGCGTGTGGATCGATCGCGATATCGACGATCGTCGCGTTCATGATCGCCTTCGGTATCGGCACACCGCATACCGGTGCTCTCTTCGCCGATGCACCCATCCTCGATCAGATCTGGACGTGGATCGAAGTCGGCGGATTCCGTGCGGACTTCGCGCTCGGCATGGATCGTCTAAGCGGGGTCTACGCGCTGTTCGTCACATTCGTCGGACTTCTCATACACATCTTCGCCACCGGGTACATGCATGGCGACAAGGGTTTCTACCGCTTTTTCGCATACCTGAACTTGTTCATGTTCTCGATGCTGACGCTCGTGCTGGCGGACAATTTCCTGTTGATGTTCGTCGGTTGGGAAGGCGTCGGTCTGTGCTCGTATCTGCTGATCGGCTATTACATCAAACGTAACGAAGCACGCGAGGCGGCAAAGAAAGCGTTCGTCATGAACCGCATCGGCGACTGGGGTGTGCTGATGGGGATCTTCCTGATCTTCACGCTGACAGGCTCGATCTCGTTCTTCGACAAGACGGTCGACGGCCAACAGGTCCACAGTGTTTTCACTTTCGTCCTCCAGAATATGTCTGCCGAGCCCTTCACGTGGGGAGCGATCTTCGCCGGCGGGCTGACTTCGATCGGCGTTCTGCTATTTATCGGTGCAACGGGAAAATCGGCGCAGATACCGCTTCTGACATGGCTCCCCGATGCGATGGCCGGCCCAACTCCGGTCTCAGCGCTTATCCACGCTGCAACAATGGTCACCGCCGGTGTTTATCTGGTTGTTCGCTCGAACGCGATCTACCAGCTTTCGCCGACTGCGATGTGGATCATAGCCGTTATCGGTGCAGCGACGGCGATCTTTGCCGCATCGATCGCGATCGCACAGAACGATATAAAAAAGGTGCTCGCGTACTCGACGGTTTCGCAGCTAGGATTCATGTTTCTCGCCGCGGGTGTCGGTGCATTTACCGTCGCGATCTTTCACGTCATGACGCATGCATTTTTCAAAGCCTTGCTCTTTCTCGGCTCAGGCTCGGTCATTCACGGAATGCACCACGAGCAGGACATGCGCCGGATGGGGAATCTGAAAAAGCACATGCCCATCACGTGGATCACGATGATGATGGGTTGGCTGGCGATCTGCGGAATCCCGATATGGGCCGGTTTCTTTTCAAAGGATGAGATCCTTTACAAAACGTTCGCGGCTGACCGCTATTTCCCAGCAGGAGCCTTTCCCGGAAACGAAGTTTTGTGGGGGGTGGCGGTATTCACGGCGATCCTGACGGCCGTCTATATGACCCGCATGATGGTGATGACGTTCTGGGGCAAGGAACGTTTTCACGAGGACCTTCATGTCGCTGAGGTCCATGAGGCGGAACTCGATGAAACGCATGCCAGCCACGATGATGACGATGAAGAGCATCATCATGCATTGCCGGCGGATTTCAAGCCGCATGAATCGCCCTGGGTAATGACCGTTCCGCTGATAATTTTGGCCTTCCTTTCAACGGTCGGCGGTTTGATCGGCGTTCCGTACGCGATGAGCTCGCTTGTCGGAGTAAAGGACGCGAATGCTTTCGAACACGTACTCGAGTCCGTAATCGCGGAAACTCGAATGCCGACCGCTATCGCCGCCCGCGAGGCAGCTGAATCACACGAGCCCGAAGTCGTCAACAAAGAGCGTCTGCTTGCCCTGCTGTCTGTCGTCCTTGCCGCTCTCGGTATGGCGATCGGGTGGTTCGCTTTTCGAAGCAAGCCTCTGCGAAAGATGCCGAAGATCCTCGAACAGAAATGGCGCATCGACGAGCTTTACAACGGCTACATAGTCGATCCGTTGACAACCCTCTCCCGCGAGGGTCTGTGGAAAGCTTTCGATCTCGGCTTTATTGACGGCATCGTTAACGGCATCGGGTATTTTGTCACCGAGGTCGGTAAGGGATTACGACAAGTGCAGGTCGGATTTGTCCGCAGCTACGCCGCGATCATCCTGCTCGGAGCTCTCGCGGTGCTCGGATATTTTATTTACTACGGTTTGAAGCTGGTTAGTTAGTGGAACGCCGGCATCTTGCCGGCAGCCGCCGCAGGCGGCAAATGTTTGTTTGAACGCTATGCGTTCATTGCCGGCAAGATGCCGGCGATCCAAATATGGATTTTATCTCTGAAAATCTTCTGACGATCCTGATCCTGTTTCCGGTGTTCGGTGCCGCCGCGACGCTCGCGCACCAGTTGTTCTGGAAGCAGGAGAGCCAGCTCAAGTGGGTGACGCTCGCATTCACGATCGTAAATTTTTTGCTGTCGCTGATACTTATCGTCGACAAAGGCACAGCTTCGGTTAACGGCTTCTTTTTCGAAAAGAACATTCCGTGGATCAAAGCGATCAACACGAATTTTCATTTCGGAGTAGACGGCCTGAGCCTTTGGCTGGTGATCCTCACGACATTCATCATGCCGATCGCAGTGCTCTCGACCTGGCATGCGGTAGAGAAACGCCGGACGGCGTTCTACGTCTTCCTTTTGCTGCTTGAGTCGGCGATGATCGGCGTTTTCGTCTCGCTCGATCTGCTGGTTTTTTATCTCTTTTTCGAAGCGTCGCTCGTGCCGATGTTCTTTCTGATTGGGATCTGGGGCGGCGAGAACCGTATCTACGCCGCGGTGAAATTTTTTATTTTCACGGCGCTTGGCAGTTTGTTGATGCTGGTCGCGATCATTGCTCTTTATTACGCCTACGCAAACATTCCCGGCGGATTGGCGGCCGGTACTTTCGATTATGTCGTAATCCTGCACGCGATGAAATTGGGCACCCTGAACATTGCGCCTGCAACCGGAACGCTCCTGTTTCTTGCATTCGCGCTCGCGTTCGCGATCAAGGTCCCGCTGTTCCCATTTCACACGTGGCTGCCCGACGCACACACCGAGGCGCCGACCGCCGGTTCCGTTATCCTCGCCGCTGTGCTCCTGAAAATGGGGACTTACGGCCTGATGCGATTCAACTTTACGTTGTTTCCCGAAGCGAGCCGCGATTTCGCACCGTTGTTCATCGTGCTGGCGATCATCGGCATTATCTACGGAGCTCTTGTTGCGATGGTACAGCCCGACGTTAAGCGGCTCGTCGCATACTCGTCGGTTGCCCACATGGGTTTCGTCATCCTCGGGATGTTCTCGTTCACCGAATGGGGAATGCAGGGGGCTCTCTACCAGATGCTGAATCACGGCGTGTCGACTGGCGCCCTGTTCCTGCTCGTCGGCTTTCTCTACGAACGCCGTCACACGCGGCAAATATCCGACTTCGGCGGTCTCGCGAACGTCATGCCGATTTACGCGACGATCTTCGTGATCACCGCGATGTCGTCGGTCGGGCTACCGTTCCTCAATGGATTCGTCGGTGAGTTTCTGATCATGATCGGGATGTGGAAGTCGGACGTTTTAACTGTGACGGCGACTGTGAACTGGAATTACATTGCGACAATGCTCGCGGGCACCGGTGTGATATTCGCGGCGGTCTACTTGCTCTGGATGATCCAGCGCGTGTTCTTCGGAAAGGTAACGAATGAAAAGAACCGAACGCTGAAAGACTTGAGCTGGCGCGAGATCGGTTTGATAGCCCCGCTTGTCGCTTTGATGGTGTTCATGGGCGTCTATCCGAAACCTTTTCTCGCGACTTCGGAAAGCTCGATAAAAGCGATCCAGGAGCGAGTTGTTCATCAAGCTGGTGGAACGGTTGCTGAGAAGGTTGAGCCGGTAGATTGAATGAATTGCCTCCAGCTTTTAGCTGGAGGTTTAGAATTAGCGTATTACTTCGGCTTTAGCCGAACTGCTTCGGCGGGCAGATGATGTTGGGCTAAAGCCCTATATGTTTTGGTCCGCCGACTTCCGGCTTAAGCCGGAGGCAATTCAATGCGGAAACGAGATTTTTGATGAACACTCTTTTTTTAGCAGAGCTAGTTACTCCGAACGTAAACATCACCATCATCCTGCCTGAGATGATCGTGGCCTTCGCCGGGATCGTCGTGATGGTTTACGACAGTTTTTTCCCGAAAGACAGAATTACGACCGGCGTTATCTCGCTCGTCGGCCTCGCTGCGTCGGCCGTTTTGCTCGCCATACTGTGGACGACTCCGCAGCCGGCAGGTTCGTGGAACGGGATGATCGCTCACGACAATTTGCGGCTCGGTTTTTCGTTCGTGTTTCTTCTGGTTTCGGCGTTGACAGTTTTGATTTCGACCGTCTGGGTCGAACGCGAGAATGTCCCGGTCGGCGAGTACCACGCGCTTCTGATGTTCGCGACGTTCGGGATGCTGCTAATGGCGTCCGGCAACGATCTGGTCGTGATCTTTCTCGGACTCGAAACACTTTCGATCGCGACATACGTGATGTGCGGCCTCCGTCGCGGAGATCTGAAATCGAACGAATCCGCCATGAAGTATTTCATTCTCGGCTCGTTCGCATCGGCGTTCCTGCTCTACGGAATGGCCCTGATCTATGGCGCGACCGGCTCGACGAATATCACAGAGATCGCGGAACGCGTTGGGAACGCGAACTTCCCTGCACTGCTGCTCGTAGGCGGAGCGATGATGGTCATCGGATTTGGTTTCAAGGTCGCAACCGCGCCGTTCCATATATGGACGCCGGACGTTTACGAAGGAGCTCCGACACCGGTCACCGGATTTATGGCCGCGGGACCAAAGGCTGCCGCGTTCGCTTCGTTCGTTCGTGTTTTCGTTCTCGGATTTCCACTCGTGGTGGGAGTGCAGGCCTCAGGGTATTTACACGATTCGTGGATGACCGCTCTGACGGTAATGGCGATCCTGTCGATGACCGTCGGCAACATTGTCGCGATCATGCAAAGCAACGTGAAACGAATGCTTGCTTATTCGTCGATCGCACACGCGGGCTACGCGATGGTTGGCTTTGTCGGTGCAGGAGCGGCAAGTTCAACGATCGCCCGCGATGAAGCGGTCGCGTCCGTCGCGTTCTACATGTTGACATACGCGATCACCAATCTCGGAGCCTTCGCGATAGTTACGCTCCTCGGCCAGAAGAATGACCGACGCACCGAGTTCGAAGATTACAACGGCATCGGTTTCAAATCCCCGGTGCTTTCATTCTCGTTATCGCTGTTCATGCTAAGCCTGCTCGGATTGCCTTTGACCGCCGGTTTCATGGGGAAAGTACTCGTCTTCCGGCCGGCTCTCGAGGCAGGCACCGCGATGCTCACCGTCCTCGTCGTTGTCGCGGTCGTAAATACTGCGATCTCCGCCTACTATTATCTGCGGCTCATCGTCGTCATGTTCTTCCGCGAACGGACGTCGGACTGGCTCGAACCGAAACTCCCTATCGGCCTCGCGGCGGCGTTGCTCATCGCCGTCATCGGTGTATTGTATTTCGGAATTTTTGCGGGTGGTGTGATCGAGAAATTCTCGCAGCCGCCGCCGATATCGCGAATAGCGTCGAGGTAACCATCCGATGTTTAAAGAGGTGGACATCAGCGCCTGGGAGCGAAAGGCGACTTACGAGTTTTTTCGCGATTACGAAGATCCGTTTTTTAATATCACCGCCAATTTGGACGTTACCGGTCTCGTACTCTTCTGCAAACAAAACGGCCTCGCGTTTTCCCTTGCTGCTCTCTTCCTTTCACTTCAGACCGCAAATGAGATCCGTGAGTTCCGACTTCGGATACTCGGCGAGAAAGTGGTCGAATTCGATCGCGTCGAGGCAACGCAAACTATTCTTAACGACGACGAGACATTTTCGTTTTGTTATTACCCCTTGCAAGAGGATATCTTCGAATTCGACCGCGTGGGAAAGATCGCGCGCGAGAAGTACAAAGCCCTGAAGACCTTTGACGTCGAAACAGAGCGTGTCGACCTGATCTACTACTCCGCCATTCCCTGGATATCGTTCACCAGCTTCAAGCACGCCAGCCGCCAGAACAATCGGCAGACAGTTCCGCGAATGGTGTTTGGCAAGATGTTTGAAGACGGGGGGACAAGAAAGATACCGTTTTCAGTTGAGGTTCACCACGCGTTGGTCGACGGTATTCACGTCGGCAAATTCTTCAACTCTTTCCAGGCGAGACTCGACTCAGTTTGACGGCGGTGTCACGGTTTTCTTTGCATGAACGAAAATCCCGAAATTTTCAGTGAGCCGATGGCGGCCATCTACTCGGAAAAGATCCGGGTGCTGCCGACGCGTTCGTGCTCGCTCGAGATACCGGAACGCGAGAACGATGTCCGGATTCTCCATACCCTGCTCGGTATCGAGATCAAGACCGGTCGCCGACGATTTGCCTGTCCAGATCTCGCGACAGCCCGATATATGCGCATCTTTGCCCGGATCGGCTGCCGGGAGTTTGCGATCCCGTACGATATTACTCGGATCTCGACGCTGGCCGATGAACTTGAAACGGCATGGCAACGTTCGCTTTTACTGCTTGAGACTAACTCGGCCGGCCTGACCGACCAGAAGCTGAAGCGAAATCGGAACCGCCTGCTCAAATCGATACGGGCGCAGATCGCCCAAATCGGGCCGGGCGACCGGATGCCGGAATTCAAGCAATCGACCAAGCAAAGAGAGACTTGATATAATCATCCCAGTTTCGGAGATCGCTGTTTCGATTTCCGGGGATCGTTAGTTAAGATTTAGCAATTATGTTTGACGCTGCCGTCACAACAACAACCGTTTCGGAGGACCTGCCGTTTCCGTACAACCGGCGGGCGTTCTGTCGTTACGAACCGATCGAAAAACGGATCAGGCACGCACGTGTCTTGATCGTGAATTGTCTTCTGCGTTACGAGTCGGACCTTTCGCCCCTTGCCCTGAAGGAGTGGAAGGAAACGATCGACAGCAAATTGCGATTCGAGCGCCGGGTCTCTTCGATGGCGTGCAATAACATTGCCCAGAATGTCATTCGCCTGGTCCAGAATCCGAAGACCCTGACCGTTCATTTGTCCGAGGTGGCTCAGGCCGCAAAAGATTTCAGACCCGATGCGATCGTATTAAGCGGGACGTTCGCCGATTTCGATTATTACAACCAGGCTCATCTTGAATCGTTCCGCGGTTTTGTAAAAGAGACGAAAATCCCGGTGCTCGCGATTTGCGGTGCGCATCAGCTTGTCGGATGGTCTTTTGGAGCTGAGCTCAAGACCCTCGACGATCTTGACCCCGCCGAAAAACGCATCGAGAGAGTGCTGGAGTATCAGTACAGATTTGTAAAGATCGTTGATAAGAACGATCCGATCTTCAAAGGAAACGAGGACGAGTCTTCAGGGGTTTGGCAGGACTACACCAAGGAAGACGACATCTTACGCGTGTGGCAAAATCACGGTGTCCAGGTGGACGGCGTGCCCGAAGGCTTCCAGCTGCTTGCGACCTCGTATCTTTGCCGGAACCAGATGATGGTCAAGCACTCGGACGGTCAGATGATCTATTGCGTCCAGTTCCACCTCGAAAAGTCGTTTGAGGATTGGTCGAAGAATCCGACGCGATGGGAACATCCGAACGAATCGCGCGACGGACGGATTTTGTTCGAGAACTTTCTCGATCTCGCTCTCCAGCACAAGCGCAGTTAATAATACCGACAGGGCCGAAAAGCAAAACTGCTGGTCTTCGTCAGTTCGAAACTCCTTCGCAAAGCGTAGGACCAGCGGATCTTTTACTCAGACTTTCCTTGGTAAGATACTGTCGTTTATTTTTCCGCTACTCCCAGGACGAAATTGCTTACAGCGGTTAGCCCGTTCGCCACGCTGCTCGAGTTGTACTGAATTGTTGAATTACCGCCGCCGGACAAATCGTAGTAGGGGGGTAAATACGCAGCGTTCGCGGCCGGATTTGCCCCGTCCTCGATGCGGCTGTTCGCATACGGCGCAACGACGATATTTCCTTCAAGTACCCCGTTGCCGCCGCCACTCCGGGTAATTCCGCCGGCGCCGGTAACAATTATCAATCCTTTGAAATTGAAGTTACCTTGTAGCGTAAGCGTACCAGTAACGACAAGTATCCCGCCTCCAGCACCCGTGAACACGCAATTGCCGTCGCAGAATGTGATGCCGACACCGGTTGCGTTATTGCCAAAAGTTGTCGGGTTAGTTCCGCTAGGAAAAAACCTTCCCCTCGAATTGCCGCCCGCATCGGGAGACGATTCTGCGGTGTTAGCGAGTTGATGAATGGTTATGTCAGTCTGCAGTGGACTCGACAACCAATCTGGGATCTCGTTTGTAACATTGGAGGGAACGCCGATCACGTTTCCGTTAAACGGACGAGGCGGCCTCCCATCGACGGACGCCTGCACCTGATCCAAATTAGTTCCGTTGGTGGTTCCTATGGGCGGAATAATGTCGGTTGAAACCGTGTCGTCACCGGAGTAGGTCGTAACGTTAGACGAACCCGGAGCAAAGCAAGTCTGCCCGATCGGGCATGGAGCCCCGACAAGCGTCAAAGTCGCCGGTGCTGTCAAGCCGTTGAAAAAATTCTTTTGTATGATCGCTTCAAGCTTCTTAACGGCTCCGCGTGGACCGTAACCGGTTGACTGGATGACCAGGCGGACAGGTTCCGGCGATGTCATAGTTCCCGCGATCACGTTCTCTCCGACGTAGTACGTACCTGAAACGAGGGATGCGTGTAGCCTCGCTTCGTAGCCCACGCGTTGCGGCGTGTCATTTGGACAACTGACCATATTCGGCAGCGTCCAGCTCGTTCCACCACTGCTGCACGTGACAGTCGGCTGACTCGCCCAGCTGCCAAAATTAAGAGACATGAGACTGCCCTGAAGAGTGTAGGTCTGCGAGTCGAATATGATCCGCGGCGGCGTCGTATAGGGCGCGGTGTTTGTCTCGATCCAACCGCGCATAACCCGCTGCGAGCGATGCGGATGAGTCATGGTCGCGACGATCTCAAACCGGTTAAAGCCGTTGATCTGGCCTCCGGTACCGTTTATTTCGACCTTGAACTTGCCAAAGTTAACATTCTGATTGCCGCTCGTGGAAAGGTCCTGGTTGTTAATTATGGTGGGGATATACGTGATCCGCATAAAGTTTCCGGTCGACGGGGTGCCGTAGGTCCGGTGCGGATAAGGCATATCGGCGCATAGTGAGTCCGGGTCGCTAGGATCCACGCGATCGCAATTACCCAGGATGCCGCGAGTCCAATAGGTTACCGCCGAACCGGTATTATCAGGATCGAATACCGACAGAGAGTATGCATAGCCGTTGGCGGCGGCGTAGGTGCTGCCCGGTTCCAGGAGCTTTACGCGGTCGGCATAAGTGCCGGATTCATAACCCAGCCATCGCGACAGGCGCGGAGTGCATTCCGGATTGTTGGGCGTTAGATTGCACGCGGGTGATGTTAGATTTGAAACAGCCGTGCTCGCCTTTACATAATCGATCTTGTTGACTTTGTCGGTAGCAGGTTTCGTAAGATCGATGCGATTCGCGTCGCTCACGACGACGTTGCCTCGCAGGACGTTCACGGCTGATTGAATACCGCTCTCGGCAGCGTTATATGCTTGCTGTTCTGCGGTCGCGTCGGTCATGTTCGCCGTGTTCATCGATGATTCGAGCAACAGGCCGGTCGACGCAACGAGGAGTAGAAACGACATTAGCAGCGCCATCACTAACGCGGCTCCGCGCTCATTCTTACGATCTTTCTTCGGTTTGGTTGTAGCGTTTTCCATACTTAAGCTCCGAGAATCACACACAATCAATATTGCTGAAGCATGTAATTCGAATTACGAAGGTTAACTTCCGTCGAGAAGCTGACCGCAAGGGGATTCGGTTGACCCTGAACCCGATCCATCTGCACCGTCACCGTTATTACGATCCTGCCTGTTGTAGCGCTCGGAACGCTTCTCTCGACACCCGGCGAACCGCTTATTGCGTAATCGAAATACTTGAACTCGACATTACTGATCTTATTAACGACAACAGATGTAGTCGGATCGGCATTTCTATCGTATCTCACGATCGACTTTGTTAGCGGCTCAAAATAGTACGTGACGTCCTCGCCCGGATCATCGGTCTGGCTTTGCTGGCCGTAAGGCGTTACATTCGTGAAATTCGTCCGAATGTGTATCTGATACCGATTGGAATCTTCAAGGATGATGCCATTCGTCGCCTTTCCGTCGCTGTCCGCGAGTCCGAATCCAGAGTTTGATATCTCACGTGACATCACGTTGAGAGCGGCGTAGGAGGCGGTGAGAGCGTCTGTCGTTTGACTCTCTCTTGTCCTCACCGACATTGCTTTCGCAAACAACGTCATTGCGATTCCCATCAGTACAAGCAGAACTGTCATTGAAATCAGCAATTCGATCAATGAAAACCCAGCTCGTGAACTTTTTTTCTTCACACTCATAGTCAGCATCCCTAGTTTCCACGGGTTCGGCGAAGGACCGTACGCGGCGGCACGGCTCCCCGCCAGTCTCGCGCGCGCTCTGTCATCCGGACCGTAATTATTATTTCCTTAAAGTTGCACGGAATGACAACTCCCTGCGGTGTGAGACATTGGTAGGAGTCTCCCTGTATACCGTCCACCATCGGCTCATTATCAATTTGATTTTCCACTTGAAATACGGTACCGGTGTTCGTTGTCACCAACTTGGTGCGGGTACCGCCTGCAAGGTCTGGATCGGTAAACGCGGGCGTGAATTTCTTACTTCGAAGGAGCTCGACCTCCTGCTGCATTACGCTCAGCGCCTGGCCGCGCGTCTTATTGCCGTAGTTGTAAACAATGGCATAGGTGACGGCGTGAAATACTCCGAGCAGGGCGATCATGATAATTATGAGCGCGATCACAACCTCGATAAGGCTGAAACCTTTTTCACACTCAGCTAAGTCGGTTCCCGCCACCGGGGCGGCGGTTCCCATCGCCTGACAACTAAACAGCATCGACATAAATTTTCTAGTCCTTTCAGCTAAGGAGTCGGAGTCGGTGTGGCAGATGAGCCCACACACTTACTACCGTTGCCCAGATACATGGGTGAGTAACATACGCAAGTTGGTGGGGTGTTCCGCGGCCGCTCATTGTAAGCGCATGCACGTATTGGCGTTGGGGTCGGGGTGGGTGTTCCCGGCGGTGGGGTCGGCGTCGCCGATGGTAGGGGCGTAGGAGTAGGCGATGTGAACGGCGGAAAAGGCGTCGGCGTTGGCGCGGTCCCGGTCCATATCGTCAGATCATCATCTACGCCGCTGGTCGCCGGATACTCCGCGACCGTTGGAGCGGCAAATGTTGGTAATGTCGCATCGCCCCTCATCATTGCAACGGTGCCCGTGGCGGAAATGAATATTGCGTTGGCATTCTGGGCATTCACGGTTGTCGCTGTACACGCACCGTTGCAAAAATAGAGAAGAGGGACCGAAGCCGTTGGAATCGAGGCAGGGTCACAGTCGCTTCGTAGGAAAGCCCTCCCTCGCTCGTCGAACCTGATTGTTACCGGTAGGGTAACGCCATTGCCTATAACCGTCACATTAGAGCTATTCGCAAAATTCACGACGCGCGTTTCGACGGGAAGTTCAAGGCGACCATTCTGGTCCCGGTCGATCGATGTGCTGAAAGAGGTGGAGTTATTTATCGTAACACTCGACATGTTCGAGCATTGGGTCGCGCGACGCTTCACTGAATCAAACCGAGCGCGTTCAAGGCTCACTTTGAATTCGCGCGCTATATTCTGTCTTCCCAAGTTGGCTGCCGACGAACCGAAGCTTAGAAAAGAAAACGTTACAATTATCCCTACGACGACCACAACGATGAGTAATTCGATCAGGGAGAAACCTGCCGCTTCGCACAATGGATTCGTTTTCTTCATGACGTTTTGAACTCGAGAAGGGAGACTGGTGAAACGGGACAAATACTGAAGGATGACAAGCCAGTTAGTTTGTACCATGGTAGTTTGTACATCGTCAAGTATTTTACAACACTGTTTATCAACGCGAGAGGTAATGCCGCGCATATGCCTCTCAACAAAAGTAAATTATGAAAATTCAGGTTATTCCAAAAAAAGCGGGAAAGTAGAGACGGAGAAAGGTTAGTCAAAACACTGGATTGGGACATTCTCCATGGTGTTCTCAATGAGCATATCGACGACGGCGTTGAAATCGCCACCCGTTTCTTCGAAGACTCGTAACTGATCGTCGGCGGAGGTCCCACGCTCGAGGATGGTGTGGATATGCTCGATCTCTTTACGCGAGCCGAGGTCATCGAGGACATCGTCGACAAAATCCAGCAGTTCTCGAATGAGATCTTTCACGGGAACCTCCTTCTGTTTGCCGAGATCAAGAAGTTTTCCGTCGAGGCCGTAGCGGATCGCACGCCATTTGTTCTCCTGGATGAGACGTCGATGGTACAAACGAAAGCCCAGGTTCTTCTCGATCAAAACCGTAAGCTTCGCGACTATCGCTTGAAACAGAGCTGCGACCGCAATCGTGTCGTCAACGCGTGTCGGAATATCGCAGATACGGAATTCGAGAGTGGGAAACAGATGATGCGGACGGATGTCCCACCAAATTTTCGAGCCGTCCTGGATGCAGTTCATCTTGACCAGCAGGTCGAGATATGTCTGGTACTGCTGGAACGATTCGAAGTGATCTGGAATTTCCGTACGCGGAAACTTTTTGAAGACCTCACATCGATAGGACTTCAGTCCGGTGTTAAAACCGAGCCAGAAGGGTGAGGACGTCGTCATCGCCAGAACATGCGGCAAAAAGTATCGGGCCGCATTCATGATATGAATTCGCCGATCGTTGTCGGGCACGCCGACATGTACATGAACACCAAAGATCAGCAGAGACCTGGCGACCATCTGAAGCTCGTCCACGAGGAGTTTATATCGATCTCCGTCGTAGATCTCCTGCTCGGACCATTTTGAAAAAGGATGTGTCGACGCCGCCACGATGACCATTCCTTTCTTTCGCGCGAGCGTCGAGATAATACAGCGGAGTTTCGAAATGTCCTCGCGCGCTTCCTGTATGTTTGCACAGACACCCGTACCGACTTCGATCATCGATTGGATCATTTCCGGCTTGATCTTTTCGCCCAGAAGAAGTTTACCCTCGTCCAAAATCTCCGAAACGTGCGACTTTAATTCTCGGGTGTTCGGATCGACGATCTGAAATTCTTCCTCGATCCCGAGCGTAAATTGATCAAACATACTTTTAGGTATCTGCTTTCCGGCAACTCTAACACGGATATGAATCGATCCTTAAGGGATGCGTAATTCTAACCTATTTTCTAATTGATACGTAGGTTCGGCGGCAACCCCGACTCTGACATTACCAGTGATTTACTTTGCTTTTTTCAATATGGCAAGTTACCATGAAACCTCGTTAACACTTAGCCTAATATCTGCAATTTACGTTAGAATAAGCTTTATTTTTAATCCTTTATTTCAGGCTTTCTTTTATGGGTTTCTCGACAACTGCAATTCACGCTGGAAACGAGCCTGATATTGCGACCGGCGCCGTGAGCGTGCCGATCTACCAAACCTCAACGTACGCTCAGGAAGCACTCGGAAAGCACAAGGGCTTCGAATATGCCCGAACGCAGAACCCAACTCGCCTTGCGCTTGAAAAAAATATCGCTGCACTTGAAAACGCAAAGTTTGGTTATGCGTTCGCTTCCGGAATGTCTGCGATCGACACGACCCTCAAACTTGCAAAGGGTGGCGATCATGTAATTCTCGGGGACAATACTTACGGCGGTACGTATCGACTGTTCAGCCGGATCCTTGTGGATTACGGAATCGAATTTGATCTCGCGGACACGTCCGATGTGGCAGAGCTTGAGCGGGCGTTCAAGTCGAACACAAAAATGGTATTCGTCGAAACGCCCACTAATCCGGTAATGACGGTAACGGACCTTCGCGCTGTTTCGGAACTTGCCCACACGCGGGGAGCGAAAGTGGTTTGCGACAACACCTTTTTATCGCCGTACTTCCAACGCCCCCTCGATCTAGGTTGTGATATCGTCGTACATTCGACCACAAAGTACCTGAACGGACATTCCGACAGTGTCGGTGGATTTGTCGCCTTGAACGATGAGGCCGACGCGGAGTGGATCAAGTTCGTTCAAAACGGTGTCGGCGCCATCTTGTCGCCCTTCGATTCGTTTCTCGTGCTTCGAGGGACAAAAACCTTGGCAGTGAGAATGGAAGCACACGACAGGAACGGACGCGTCGTTGCAAATTTTCTGGCCGAACATCCGAAGGTGCAGAAGGTATATTATCCGGGCCTTGTTTCACATCCCCAGCATGAGTTGGCCAAGAGGCAACAAACCGGTTTCGGCGGAATGGTTTCTTTCGAAACGGGCTCGCTCGACAATGCAAAAAGGGTTTTGGAAGGGGTAAAGCTTTGCACGCTTGGTGAAAGTCTTGGCGGCGTTGAGTCGCTGATCTCGCATCCCGCGACCATGACGCATGCCTCCGTGCCGGTCGAAACGCGTGACAAGCTGGGAATTACTGACGGACTCGTGCGGATCTCAGTCGGCATCGAGGATGTGGAAGATATTATTGAAGATCTGGATCAAGCTCTTGCGTAGTTTCAGTTCCTTGTTTCTAGTTTCGGATCGGGATCCGATCTTACAAAACTGGAAAAGGGGAAGTCAGAAGCTAGAAACCTATGTTAACTGTCGAGATACACGCTACTTCCCACGTCGGACGAGTTCGTCGCGGCAACGAAGACAACTATCTTCTCCTTAATATTGCGCGCTCGCGTGCGTGGACAAGCGAACAGACCGATGGTGAATTCGTCATCGAAAGCCAGAAGTTCGACATTGATGAGATGGGGATCGTGCTCGCCGTTTCCGACGGGATGGGCGGAGCACTTGCGGGCGAAGTCGCCAGCAAGATGGCGGTCGAAAGTGTTAGCGAAAAACTTTTGGATGACGAGGATTCCGATGCCACGCTGACGCCCGAAAGTTATCATTATAATTTGATCTCAAAGCTCTACAACGCAACCGTGTACGCCAACTATCTCGTACATCAGCAGGGACGAACAGATCCCCAGTTTCAGGGAATGGGCGCGACGTTCACCGGAGTAGGGGTGACGCCTGACGGTGTCGATATTATTCAGGTGGGCGATAGCCGGGCCTATCTTGTCCGAAACGGAAAGATCTATCAGATAACGAAAGATCAGTCGTTGGTGCAGCAGCTTATCGACGCTCAGCAAATCTCGGCCGAGGAAGCCGAAACGCACACGCTAAAGAATGTGATCCTCCAGGCCCTCGGAGCACAGAACGAAATTTATCCGGTGTCCGCTAGATTGACGCCAAGCCAGAACGACGTTCTTCTGTTATGCAGCGACGGACTTTCCAATAAGGTTACGGCTGCGAATATACAGATGCATATCGTCGAAAATCTGGATAAGCTTGAGCAAGCTTGTGCCGAATTGGTTACGGAAGCCAATGAGAACGGCGGCGAGGACAACATCACGGTAATTCTTGCGAAGCTGAGCGGCGATTCTCTGTCAGCGGCTGAAGAGGATGAAGTAAAACTCGAATTGATCGACCTGGGAAATATTCACGACACGGCCGATCAGGATAGCGATACCGCTGAGATCATCTAGTCGCCGCGCCACTCAGGAAGCTCATTCAAGACCGGCCGCACATATATAGACGAACCTTTCACACTGACGACCTGTACCTTTTCACCTTCGGTCAAGGCGGTTTCACCATCGATCGGAAAAGCGGTCCATGTCGAACCGTATACTTTGACGGCGCCTTCCTTCAACGCACCTTTACTCGCGGTCGTCACCGTACCGATCTGACCTGGGAGCGAGTCGACGCCCATTTTGACAGTATCCTCGTCTCGCCGTGAAAGATAATTAGAAAAGATCGTTTTCGACATCGCCGTCAGTGCGGTCGAGACGATCGCGAAGGCGAGGAATTGAATCAAATAGCCGCCACCCAGCAATCCCACAAGAGCAGCGGCGATCGCGCCGATCCCGAACCAGAACAAAACGAAGCCAAGGGTAAACACCTCGGCGATGATCAAAGCGACCCCGAGCACGAGCCAAAATATCCAAGCAAGTTGTTCCATTCTGTATTCAGCAACCTATTTTTTCGAATGATACCACACGGGATGTCGCATCGCGTTTCCGCCGGCGTTTATGATAATCTCAAATTCGTGCTGAGGTGGCGGAATTGGTAGACGCCCAGGACTTAAAATCCTGTGTCCTTAGGGACGTGCGGGTTCGATTCCCGCCCTCAGCACCACACCTGATACCGCGACCCCGAGTACCCTGGCTCGGGGTTTTTCTTTATCTGGCACGGCCATTGCGGACACTTTGGTGGAGAAACGCTATGCGAACTAAATTCCTCTCGAGTCTGCTTCTTATTCTTTCGGTAATGTCTGTTGCGGCATTCGCACAGGGCCGCGGCCCGCTCGCGGAAGCGCAAAGAATTACCGGTGACCGGTTCGGCTATGCCGCCCGAACGCCTAACGGCGCGAACATCTACAGTGTGCGACGTCCGCCGACTGCAATGTTATCCGCGATCGACCGAGGCCTGTCGAACTTGTTCGCGGTCGCCCGCAAGAACGGATACTCGCGTCGGTTGAACTACGCCGATTACACCATTTTTATCGCAAACGCCGATCGTACGAAGGACAGCGCAGGCCGGTATTCGCCGGATATCGCGGTCGGAGCCGCTCAGTACGCAGGTACTGATTACGACCAGGGCGGTTATATATTCGCCGCCGGAATGGTCATCTCGTTCGGCCCGATGACGTTTGTTATCGCCGAGCACACTCGAGAGTTCAATCGGGTTTCGGATGTCGTCAGATATGAGGGCGAGCATCTCGTCCTTTATCACAACGACCGTCGGCGTTATTCACAGACGGCGGATCACAGCCAGGGCGGCGGTCATCCCATATTGCAATAGCCACTTGCCCGATATCGTGCGCACAGTAAACGATATTGTAAGAAAAGCCGAAGCGCTTCACCGGACGCCCATCCGAAAGACCTGATTTTCTCGTGCTTTCGTTTATCGACGTTCTATTTGCCCAGGTGGCACAGTCGTTGCTTCTCTAGACCGCGGATGTCGTTTGAAAACTTGCGAGGATCGAGGTAGGGCAGGTGCTTTACCGGCAATGCCTTGATCTTCGTAGTTTCTACTCGACATGTTGAATCGAAAAACATCTAAATAAGTTTGGTCGTTGGCGAGATATCCGCGGCCATTTTGAGAAAGCCCGGCGTGAAGGGGAGAGCATGCCGGGCTTTTTCTTTTTGCCCGTTTGCCGACTGTCCCCTGCCCATATAAAATTACTGTTTTGAACAGCTACAATTAATCTTTCTATATCAACAGTGAGGAATAAGAATGACTGGAAGAAGTAAAGTTACGGTCGTCGGCGCGGGCAATGTCGGCGCGACGGCGGCACATTGGATCGCGAGCAAGGAACTCGCTGATATTGTATTGGTCGACATCGTTGAAGGCACACCGCAGGGTAAATCCCTAGACCTCGCGCAAGCCGCACCGATCGACGGCTTTGACGTCAAGCTTATTGGTACAAATTCGTATGAGGCAACGGCGGATTCTGACGTCGTCATCATCACGGCCGGTTTACCGCGAAAGCCGGGAATGAGCCGCGACGATCTTTTGAAAACCAACTCGGACATCGTCGGCCAGGTCACGGATCAGGTAGCGAAGTATTCGCCGAACTCGATCATCATCGTCGTCTCGAACCCGCTCGACGCGATGACGCAAGTGGCGTTTCGCCGATCGGGCTTTGGCAAAAACCGCGTCATCGGAATGGCCGGCGTTCTTGATTCGGCTCGTATGCGTTGTTTCCTTGCCGAGGCCCTCAACGTCTCCGTCGAGAACGTAACCGCATTCGTTCTTGGCGGTCATGGCGACACCATGGTCCCGCTTCCGCGATACTCGACATGCGCTGGGATTCCGGTCACTGAGTTACTCCCCAAAGATCAGCTCGACGCGATCATCGCGCGAACTGCAAATGGCGGGGCCGAGATCGTCGGGCTACTAAAGACAGGTTCCGCATACTATGCGCCAAGCCTGGGGGCCGTAGAGATGACCGAAGCGATCTTGAAAGACAAAAAGAAGATTCTACCCTGCGCTGTGTTTCTTGAAGGTGAGTACGGTATTAATAATCTGTTCGTCGGCGTGCCGGTCAAGCTCGGCAAGAACGGGGTCGAGCAGATCATCGAGATCAGTCTTACGAACGAGGAACGCACGGCGCTGCACAAGAGCGCGGCGGCGGTGCAGGAGCTTGTAGATATTCTGGAAATCTGATAATTTCTTTTCGAGTAAAAAACTGCGTCGGGGGAAAGCGTTTATGCGCTTTCCCTTTTTCTTTTTAACTCGGTCATTTTGACTGACCGGTCATTCACGTTGAGACAAAAACCATGAAAAATAATTCCCACAAATTCGCTAAGTCTAATTATTTCTTCAAGTCCCCTTTTGGCACAAACCTTGTTAAAGGAACTGCGGCGACAAGTGTCGTCAACGTTTTGTTTTTGTTAAAGGAGCTTGTAATGAAACCCCTTAAAGATCATTTTTCTATTTTTAGAAAGACGATCTCCCTGGTCCTACTCGCCGCATTCGTATTTACGAACGTCGTTGCTGTCCAAACTTTGGGCGCCGGCGCGAATGATACGGAATCGGCGTCAGCGACATTTACCACTGATCTTACGCAGCTTGGCCGTGAAGGAAGATTGCGTCAGAGTCCAAATTTTGAGACTGAAATCAATCGAGTTCTCGAAGTGTTGGAGAAAGGTGGGAGCCGCCAGCCGGTAATCGTCGACGAGAATGGAAGCATCCAGGATGAGATCGTAGAGCAGATCGCACTTCGCATGGCGAAGGGTTCAGTGCCGACCGGGCTAAAGAACCTTGCGTTGGTCAAACTCGAAACGACGGCGCTCTATTCCAACGTCGCCGACTCGGTAAAGCTGAAGGCAGCGGTCGACAACATTTTGGAAACGGTCGTCGCGTCAAATGGCGGTACCATTCTTTTCGTCGCCGATCTGACAGCCTTTGTAAACGCGGGAAATCCGAAGTCCGCGTTTGTAACGGCGCTCAAAGAGGGAAAACTGAAGCTCATCGGCGGCAGCTCACGAGCTGCTTATGAAGAGAAGATCGCAGCGAATACTGATCTGGCAAACCTCTTCGAGCTTATCGCAGTCGAGAACTCAAAGTCGGCTTCACAAGAATCAGATAATCGTAATGAGACCTTTGTTGGGGACAACGTCGCCCCGGATCTTCGCCAGATGATGGCTGAGGACCCAAGCGGGACTCGACGCATCGACGTGATCATGCAGGCGCGCGATGCCGACAACGCTTCGCTTCGGGCACTGCTCGATAGCGGTTCGGCACGCATCATCCGCCGCATCGGGTCTTCTGACGCGATGGTAGTTAACATGACCCTTTCAGCGGTTCAGGGTCTCTCAGCCAGCGGGTTTATCAACTATATTTCGCCCGACCGCAGGACGGGCGCCAATGGACATATCGAGGCGACTACCGGAGCCACTCAGGTGCGGAGCCAGTCGAATGGTCTATTGGGCGGCTCTTACACGCTGGATGGTTCTGGTATTGGTATCGCGTTTCTGGATTCCGGCATTTACGCGAGTCACGCGGCGTTTAAGAACAATGCCGGAGCTTCGCGGGTCGTCGCGAACGTCAATTTGTCGGGGTCGGCGACGACTGACGACAAATACGGGCACGGCACCCACGTAGCCGCACTTGCGGCGGGTAACGAGAGTCGACGCAACGGTGCGTATCGCGGTGTCGCTCCGAATGCAAATATCATCAGCGTCAAGGTGCTTGACGATAACGGCTCCGGTCAGACCTCATGGCTCCTCGCGGGTCTGGATTGGGTAAAGCAGAATCGAACCACTCATAACATCAAGGTAGTGAATATGAGTCTCGGTACAACCGCGATCGATTCGTACCGGAATGATCCGATCTGCGTGAAGGTTAAGGAACTGGTGAGTCTAGGGATCACGGTGGTCGTGGCCGCCGGTAATCTCGGAAAATCAAACACCGGCCAGGAAGTCTATGGCCGCATACATTCACCCGGAAACAGCCCCTACGCGATTACGGTTGGTGCAAGTAATACTTTCGGCACAGATAATCGCAATGATGATTCCATCGCGAGCTTCAGCTCACGCGGGCCGACACGAAGCTTCTATACAACGGCGAGCGGAACAAAGGTCTACGATAATTTGATCAAGCCTGACGTGGTCGCTCCAGGTAACAAACTGATCTCGTCCAAGTCCCTGACCAATCTGATATTGAGCAGAAATCCGCTGCTCGGTATCAACGACCCGGCGGCGACGACGTTGAACTCGATGATGTATTCGAGCGGTACGTCGATGTCGACTCCGATCGCAGCAGGCGCGGCGGCGTTATTGCTCCAGCTCAACGACAAGCTCACGCCGAGCATGGTCAAGATGCTGCTCCAGTACACGGCGCAGCCGATCGCGGGAGCCGATTCTTTCGAGCAGGGTGCCGGTCAGCTCAATATCGAGGGCGCGGTACGCGTCGCGAAGACGCTTAGAACGGATCTTGATTTCAAGACGGCAACCCTTGGAACTTCAATGGTGCCTCTTACATGGTTGGCTCCGACCTCTTCATCAACGATCGGCGGCAGCTCATTTTCCTGGGCGAGGCTGATACTTGCAAATCATTCAGTGATCACGGGGCAGAATCTGATCACTAAATATCAGATGGTATATAGACCCGACAAGGTCTTCAGCAGTGGAGTAACGATGGCCAACGGCAGCTTCGGGCTAAACACCCAGACTGTCTACACCAGCGGTCTCTCACTCAGCTCAAATATGACTCTTAGCGATGGCGGCGCGGAAGGCTCCGGCTCATTGTTGCTGTCATTCGGCGTGCTTATCGGTGACGGCGTTCTCATAGGAGACGGCGTTCTGATCGGCGACGGTGTTCTCATCGGCGACGGTGTTCTGATCGGCGACGGTGTATTAATTGGTGACGGAGTACTTATCGGAGACGGAGTACTCATTGGTGACAGTGTTCTTATAGCGGATTCGATTATTGCCCTAAGCGACGACGTTGTCGCGAGTGGCGACGGCACCGCCTCTATGGACCCTGGATTTTAGGTGTTCCAAAACAGCTACAGGAGGATAAAAAAATGCTAAATCTAAGAACACGACAAACATATGCACCAATCGTCACCCGGCCGATGCTTTCCATAGCTCCGGATCTTTCGGGGATCGGCAGATTGAAGGATGAGAACAAAAACGAAGTGCTGGCTTTTCTGGCCCTTCGACCGGTGCACACCGTGGCGATGACCAGCTTTATTCTCGACAACGGGATACAGAGCGAGTTGAATCGCGGTGAGTTTTACGAATATCGAAATCGACAGGGAGAGCTTGAAGGAGTCGCCCTGATTGGACACACGACGCTTGTGGAAGCGCGTACTGACGACGCCCTCAAGGCACTTGCTTTTGCAGCGAGGACGTCGAAGACACCGATCAAAATGATCATGTCGAGCGGAACCGCGGCCCAATCGTTCTGGAATTACTTAACGGGTTTCCAGTCAAAGCCGAGGCTTAGTTTAACTGAGCTTTTGTTCGAGGTGGGGTTCCCGTTTCCAGTTCAAACGTGCGATTACGAATTACGGACCGCACGACCGGAAGAACTTGAGGCGGTCGCCGAAGCTCAGGCCGAAGTGGCCGAGATCGAATGCGGTATCAATCCTCTGGTTAAGGATCGCGAAGGCTTTCTGAAGCGTGTGATGAGACGAATCGAACAAGGTCGTGTCTTCGTTGTATTCGACGGCGACCGCCTCGTCTTCAAGGCGGACATCGTCGCCCAGACTGACGCGGTCGCGTACCTCGAGGGCGTGTACGTCGGTCCGGAGTTTCGCGGGCAGGGGACAGGTTCGAAATGTCTCTCCAGGCTTTGCCTGGAACTTCTCAGCCGAGTTCAGAACGTTTGCTTACTGAGCAACGTTGAATTTGAGGGAGCCCACCGAAGCTTTTTGAAAGCCGGAATGCGGCAGACTGACGCTTGCACCACGCTTTTTGTGTGAGAAAAAAGGATAGACTTTTGCTAAGCTGCAGTTCATAATAAAGGCCGGGTCGGAGAGTTTCCGGTCCGGCCTTCCTTTTTCCACAAATCCCCCACCAAAATTAATCTGACACGCGGACAGCGCCCCCTTTCTACAGCGCTCGATACCCTTTGATTAGACTCGGGCAGTCGAAATGAACTACCACAAATTAACAATCGGTTATATGGTGACGGTTCTAACGGTCGGGCTTGGATGTCTGGTCATGTCGATCGTTAACCTTCCCTTTGAGAAATTCGACTTGTATTTTCTGGTAGTTGCGGGCTCGACGATCGGTCTCGGTTCTTGGGCGACGGTCAAAATACCGCGCGTTAAGACCCACATCGCGGTCGCCGATCTTTTCATTTTCCTGACGCTGTTGTTGTACGGGGGCGAGATCGCCGTCGTGCTTGCGGCGGTCGAGGCCATGTTCACATCGTGGCGCTTCTGCACTAAAAAACTAACGATCTTGTTCAACGTCGCGGCGATGGCGTTTTCGACCTTTGTCGTAGTGTTTGCTCTCACGGTAAGCGGCCTTTATGTCAACGGTGAGGTCCAGCCAAACACCCTCAGTCTTCAGAGCTTTGTTATAGTGCTGTCGATAATCGCGGTAACGCAGTTTCTTGTAAATACCACGATTGCGTCAGTCCATGATTCGCTTGCCAACGCTCTGCCGTGGTGGGAAACGTGGAAGAGCAAATACATCTGGACCTTCTTTACCTATTTCGTCGGAGCTGTCGGCGCAGGCACACTTGTTAAGCTCGCTCACCACGTCGGCTTCGGCCTGATAGTTGCCACTTTTCCCATGATCCTGTTCGTGTTCCTGGCGTATCGGATGTACCTGAAGAATGTCGAGATGTCGATCACCCAGGCGGAACAGGCTGAGAAGTACGCCAAGATCCTCGAGGAGCGCTCGAATGCACTTCGCGAATCGGAAGAACGATTTCGGAGCGCCTTCGCATATGCGCCGATCGGTATCGGCCTCGTCTCGCGGCATGGAAAATGGCTCAAGGTAAATCATGCACTTTGCGAGATCCTGGGATATGAGTCCGACGAGCTGCTGAACATGGAATTTCAGGGAATGATGTTCCCGGAGGATCTCGGCGCGACTCTCATTAAGATCCATGAATTGATGGCTGGACGTCTCGCGAGCTGTCAGATGGAGCAACGCTATGTTCACAAGACGGGTCGGACCGTCTGGACACAGTGGAGCGTTTCAGCTTCGGGCGACGTCAGTTCGGATGGGTCGAATCTAATCTTTCAGCTGCAGGATATTACCGACAAAAAGATCGCCGAACAAAAACTTCAGCATGAAGCGACGCATGATATGCTCACGGGCCTGCCCAATCGAGCACTCTTCATGCGCCGACTGGAAGAAGCTCTGGATCGCAGCCGCAAGGATCCCAAATATCAAGTCAGCGTACTTTTCATCGACCTTGACCGATTCAAGTACGTGAACGACAGTCTGGGTCATCTGATCGGCGATCAGCTGTTGATCGGTATCGCCAGCCGGCTTCGCGAGTGTATGCGGCCGCCTGACATAGTCGCCCGCCTGGGGGGTGACGAATTCATGATACTTGTCGAGGGCAGGTATTACAGCGAAAAGATTACGCAGATATCTCACCGCATTCAACGTCAGTTCGATCAGCCATTCGATCTTTACGGCCAGGAAGTTTACAGCTCGGCGAGTATCGGGATACTTCGTGCGTCCGAAAATCACATGACCTCCGAAGACGTAATGCGTGACGCGGATACGGCGATGTATCAGGCGAAACGATCGGGACGTTCGCAGCATGCCGTCTTCGACGAAAACATGCACACCGCGGCAAAGGAAATTCTCCTACTTGAAACCGACCTGCGTAAGGCGATCGAGAAATACGAGTTTGAGGTCGAGTACCAGCCGATCTTTTCACTAAAGTCGGGCGAACTGGAGGGCGTCGAAGCCCTGGCACGTTGGCACCATCCGCAGCTCGGCGAAATACTTCCTTCCAAATTTATTTCCCTCGCCGAAGAAACGGGTCTCATCGACCCGCTGGGCGAAATTATCCTGGACAAAGCGTGTACAGATATCGGGCGGGTTTACCGCGAGATCGCGATGGACTCGCTAAAGCTGAGTGTTAACTTATCCTGCCGCCAGTTTGCTCAGCCTTTCCTTGTAAACCAGGTTAAGAACATCCTCAGCCGGACGGAGTTTCCGCCCTCAAGGCTCAAGCTGGAGATCACCGAAACCGTCTTTTTCGAGTATCAGGAACGGGCGATCGAAATGCTGAATCAACTCCGAGATCTCGGGATCGATATCGACATTGATGATTTTGGGACCGGCTATTCGAACCTCGGATATCTTGTACGGCTGCCGATATCGACGATCAAAATAGACCGCTCGTTCGTCAATATTATCGATGATGAGGGTGCTAATACTGAGCTCGTGCGGACTATCATCGCGATGGCGAAAAATTTGGATTTGAAAGTGGTTGCGGAAGGAATAGAAACCCAGGCACAGCTCGACGCACTCAAGGCTCTGTCTTGCGAAAGCGGCCAGGGCTATCTGCTCGCAAGGCCTATGTCGGCGGACGAACTGCTATCGTTCCTTCGCGGCGAGGTCGATGTGCCGATACCGCCGCCGATCGATATCACCATCTTACCTACGCTCCAATAATTTGAGCTCCTTTTTTTGCAGTTGCTCGAACAACATCAAATTCCGGTCGGCGGAAGCCCACGTCGATGTGCGAGTTAAGATCGCCGAAGACAGTGTGAAGCTCCTGTATTTGCATTCTTAGCAGGAACAATGCTTTCGTCTAACGATTACAACATTGATATGGAACTCAAAGTAGGTGACAAATTTTCGACCAATCGGCTGGTGACTGACGATCTGATCCGAAAGTTCGCCGATGTCTCGGGCGATCACAATCCGATACACCTCGATGAAGAAGTGGCGAAGAACACACGCTTCGGCCGCCGCATTGCCCACGGCATGCTCAGTGGTGCATTTATTTCAGCCGTGCTCGGCTACGAATTTTCCGAGCGAAGCATCGTCTATCTTTCGCAGACTCTCAAATTCACGGCTCCCGTCTTCATCGGCGACACAGTGACGGCGACGGCAAGGGTCACGAACATTCGTCAGGACAAACCAGTCGTTACCCTGGAAACGATCTGCACTAATCAAAACGGCGACGTGCTTGTGAAAGGCGAGGCCGCGGTAATGATCCTCGAGTAGAGCTGGTTATTGACGGCCCGACCGGATTCGCGGCTCAGGTTTTCGGTGCGGAGTAGAACTCAGGCGGGCTGGACCATTCGAAATCGAGAGCCATCTTCGATTCCCTAGTCCCTCATCACTCATCACTCATCACTTCTCACTTCTCACTTCTCACTACTCACTTCTCAATTCACACAAGTCTCTTGTCACTTCTTCAACCAACCGAACAGAGCGTCGATGGTTATGTCCCGATTCGTTTCGTAGATCGCACGCGTCAAGGGTATCGACATCGGGCAAACCTGGATGCAGTTCTGCGCGTTGCCACAGTTAGTTATGCCATCATCGCCCATCAAGCCATTCAAGCGATCTTCGGTATTAGTTTTCCCAACTGGATGCATGTTAAAAAGTTTCGCCTGTGCGATCGCCTGCGGCCCGATGTAATTGTCGTCGTCGTATTGGGGACAAGCCTCGAGACAACATCCGCACGTCATGCAGCGTGAATACGCATAGCGTTCTTGCGCCGTCTCGTTCGAGATCGCCGGTCCAGGGCCAAGATCATACGTTCCGTCGAGGTCGATCCACGCATGGACCTGCTTGAGGTGATCGAACATCTTAGTGCGATCGACTTTCAGATCGCGAACGTTCGGAAACTTTGACATCGGCGCAAGCGTCACGGTTTCGCCACCCGATTCAATTAGCAGATCGTCGATCAATGCCGAGCACGATTGCCGCACGCGTCCATCGATTACCATCGTGCAGATCCCGCATACCTGTTCGAGACAGCTCATGTCCCAAACGGGCGGTGTCGTCTTTTTTCCTTCGACCGTGACCGGATTCTTGCGGATGTCCATGAGCGCCGAGATGACGTTCAGGTTGCGGCGATATACCAGCTCGAAAGTTTCCCAGTATGCGTCCGCACCTTCCTTCTCGCGGCGCTGGATCTTGAACTTGATCGACTGCGGCGGATTCTCGAGCCGTTTCTTTTCGATGGGTGCTTTGTTGGACATCTCTCGATAACGACGTTACTTGATTGCGAGCCGTTCATTCTGTTCGGCAAGACCGAATTCCCACAAGTAGCCATTGTCGGTCTTTGTATTAGCAATCACTCCGCCCGTCGCAAGGTACTTTCCATCCTCGCTGAACTGCATCGGCATCTTCGAATTGCTCAGTGTCTGCAAATGCTCGCCGGCTATCGACCAGAGCTTGATTTCTTCCTCAACTCCTCCGGCGGTTGCGATCATCTTATGGTCCGAACTCCACTTGATCGAGATCGGTGAATTCTGTTTCTTTGCTCGCGGAATGGTCGCCAGCAACTGTCCAGTTTCGGCCTCCCACACGTGGAACAATACCGATTTGTTTTTTCGCGGAACGGTCGCCAACAGCTGCATGTCGTTGCTAAAGACTGTTCCGTTTGGCATCGAATTTTGAAACTGGTAGAGCGTTCGGCCGGTCTTCGGATCCACAGCACGGAGATCGCCCTTGTTGAACGGATTGACGAAAATTTTGCTTCCGGATGTGTTCCAGCCGGCGATGATGCCCCGCGCTTCTTTTGAACCGATGCTCGAAACCACCTCACCGCTCTCGGTGCTCCAGACCTTGGTCATTCCCTTGTAATCCGATGTGGCGACCATCGTTCCATCGGGGCTGAACTTGCTATAAAAAACGCGTTCGCCCGCATCAAACTTCGACACCAACGCCCCGGTCTCGACATTCCAGAGCGTCGGCTTCTTGTTTCCGTTGGCGATCAGAAGATATCTACCATCGTTACTGAACTGAGCGTTGGAGGCGGAGCCGAGCAGCATGTATCCCGCAGGTGTTCCAGCTACTGTTCCGAGCAGCGCGAGCGCGAGCTTTGCCGATTCCCAGCCCGAATTGAAATTCTCGTGTTTGAGATCGAACCTCAACGCCCCGGTTTCGAAATCGAAGATCGAAAACTCCTTGTCATTCTTGTTGACGAGAATATTCTTCCAGTTTTGGGTAACCGGGACGCGGCCCATCTCGAGCACCGCCACCGGAAAGATGCCGTTCACTTCGTTAATGATTCCCGATCCGCCAAAAGCCTTATTTATGTTGCTAAGTTTTCCGATGCCGCGAATCTCGCGGACGGTCTTTCCGCTCTCGACGTCGATTACCTGCATAGAGAGATCGCTAGTATTCTGCGCAACGGCGAATTCTCCTTCCGGACTAAATGAAAATGCCCTGAAACCCTTGCCGTCGATCTTCGTCTTCAGATCACCCGTTTCGGTTTCATAAATGACAACGTCGACGGATTTTCCGCTGACCGCCAGATACTTTCCGCCCGGGCTAAAAAGCATCAATCCGGTTCTCCCTTTCCAGACCGATATATCCCGAAATTCAGGAAGAGTGCGTTTGACGCGGGCCACATCTTTCGATATCGCGTGAACTACGGGTGCCGACAGTAAGATCGCCGTCAGAATAAAAGTAATGCTTTTCGAAACAGTCCGTTCGATCCGATGAGAAGACGTCCAGTACATTTGATTAATCCTTGCCATCCTTAAAAGACTTCTGTTCAATCTTATCTTTATCCTTCATCAGGAGTTCCTCGCGCCCTTCCGGTTTCAACTCGCTCCCCGGCTCCGGAACCTTCGCCGCTTTCGACTTCCCTTTCGAATAATCTCGTTTTCGTGGTTCGATGATCGATACATCGACCGCCTCGTACGAAAATACCGGCGCCTCTTCGGCGTATTCGGCGATCGTCGTCTTGAGCCAATTCTCGTCGTCGCGTTCCGGGAACTCGGGTTTGTAGTGCGCACCACGGGATTCGTTCCGATTGAGAGCTCCGAGCGTAATGACGCGCGCGAGTTGCATCATGTTCCACAATTGTCTCGCATGAGGAACCGCCTGCGTCGCCCAGAGATTGGAATCGTTGATCGAGATCCTCGTAAATCTATCCTGCAGTTCGAGCAGCTTTTCGTCGGTCGTCTTCAACCTGTCGTTGTAGCGCACGACCGTTACGTTGTCTGTCATCAACTTGCCCATCTCTTCGTGCAGTTCGTACTGGTTCTCGCCGCCTTCGTTTGAGATTATCTGCTGGTTGATCTCCGCCTGACGCCTGAGTTCGGCGCCGTGGATCCCATTCGTTTCCGAGCTTCCGCGTTCTATGTTCTTCGCATATTCCATCGCCGACGGCGCCGCGACAAAGCCACCATAAACGCACGATACAAGCGAGTTAGCACCGAGGCGATTGGCTCCATGGATCGAGTAATCACATTCACCGGCCGCGAATAATCCGGGAATATTCGTCCGCTGTTCGGCGTCCACCCAAAGCCCGCCCATCGAATAATGAACGCCGGGAAAAATACGCATCGGCACGTATCGGGGATCGTCGCCGACGAACATCTCGTAGATCTCGAGGATCGCACCGAGCTTTCGAGTGAGCGTTTCGGCAGGAATATGTGTTAGGTCGAGATAGACCTGGTTCTCGCCGCCGACGCCGTGCCCTTCGAGACACACCTGAAAGATCTCGCGGGTCGCAATGTCGCGCGGAACAAGATTTCCAAATGCAGGATATTTTTCCTCGAGGAAATACCAACGCTCATTTTCCGGAATGTCACCCGGGTTCCGCTCGTCGCCATCGGCCTTTGGCACCCAGACGCGGCCGCCTTCACCGCGTGCCGATTCGCTCATCAAGCGAAGCTTATCTTCGCCGGGGATCGATGTCGGATGGACCTGTATGAACTCGCCATTCGCATATCGCGCTCCCTGCTGGTAACACGCCGAGACCGCGCTTCCGGTGCATGTCATCGAGTTTGTCGATTTACCGAAGATCAAACCGGGCCCGCCTGTTGCCATGATCACGGCGTCAGCCTGGAAAGCCTTCAACTCAAGCGTCTGCAAATTCATCGCGATCAGTCCGCGGCAAACCTGATGATCGTCGAGCACGAGCGATAGCATCTCCCATCCTTCATATTTCGTGACGCGTTTCTCGACTTCCCATCGCCGCACTTGTTCGTCGAGCGCGTAAAGCAACTGCTGTCCGGTCGATGCTCCGGCGAATGCCGTTCGATGATGGAGCGTGCCGCCAAATCGTCGAAAATCCATCAAACCTTCTTTGGTTCGCGAGAACGGCACGCCCATTCGGTCGAACAAGTAGATGATCTGCGGAGCCATGTCACACATCTGCTTGACCGGGCGCTGGTTCGCGAGAAAGTCACCGCCGTATACCGTGTCGTCGAGATGCTTCGTCGGCGAATCGCCCTCGCCTTTCGTATTCACCGCGCCATTGATACCGCCCTGCGCGCACACCGAGTGCGAACGCTTCACGGGCACGACGGAGATCAGATCAACCTCGTGGCCCGCTTCGGCGATCTTCATCGCGGCGGCGAGCCCAGCAAGCCCGCCGCC
>JBBKXD010000150.1:0-6129 GCA_037969295.1 Pyrinomonadaceae bacterium
CAATTTCAAATCTCAAATTTCAAATTTGAGATTTATGTGGCGGCTATAGTTCAGGGGTTAGAACGCCAGATTGTGGTTCTGGATGTCGTGGGTTCGATTCCCACTAGCCGCCCCATCTAACCTCTTTTTCCCGGGAATGTCTGGTACTTCCTAATAACGAGCTGCTGATTCGGTGTCTTTTATCCAAGGTCCGACGCACTGTCTATATGAGTTCGGTTTTAATTTCTTATGCGTAGCAAATCTTTGATGATCGCTCTGGTATTCGTACTTTTCGGCGCGATCGTGGCGATGCCACAGGCGAAAACAGACGCGTATGTACCGGACGAGGTCCTGATCAAGATGGACGCCTCGGCTGCGGCCCGGCGATCCGTTCATAGTCTCGTTAACGATGGCGCACATGTGATCGAAAGATTGGGCGACCTTGGATGGCAGCGCTTGCGGATCCCGCCGGGTATGTCGGTCGAAGAAGCGCTGAAACAGTTTCAGAAATTCGACGGAGTAATTGCTGTCCAGCCAAATTTTTACTACCGGCTCTTAGCGATACCCAACGACCCGGATTACGGAAGTACGCTGATGTACGGCCTAATCAAGATAAATGCGGCGGCCGCGTGGGACCTCAGTACTGGTAGTCCGAACGTGGTGGTCGCGAATATCGACACGGGAGCGAACTACAATCATTCGGACCTTGCGGCAAATATATGGACGAACCCCGGCGAGATCAACAACAACGGAATCGACGACGACGCCAACGGCTTCATCGACGATTATTACGGCTGGGATTTTCGCTATAACGACTCTGACCCGATCGATCAGAACGGCCACGGAACACATACGTCCGGAACGATCGGTGCGGTCGGCAATAACGGTATCGGCGTGGTCGGCGTTAATTGGAACGTGCGTTTGATGACGATCAAGATCTACAGCCCGTCAGGGTCCGACACGACCTCGGCTATGTTGATCGCCGCATATCAATAT
Source organism: Pyrinomonadaceae bacterium (assembly GCA_037969295.1). Classification (GTDB taxonomy): domain Bacteria; phylum Acidobacteriota; class Blastocatellia; order Pyrinomonadales; family Pyrinomonadaceae; genus OLB17. Next base: position 976 of record JBBKXD010000150.1, read on the forward strand.
GTGCTTCTGATGAAAAATCGCGGCGTGAACATCCGCGTAACAAACAATTCATACGGCGGCTGCCTCGAGGCTTGCGGCTACGATCAAGCAACTAAGGATTCGATCGATGCCCTGGGTGAAGCCGGAATACTCAACGTCTTCGCTGCCGGCAACTCCGGGACAAACAATGAGACCGTTCCGTTCTATCCGGCCAGCTATACATCGCCGAGCATCGTCGCGGTCGGCGGCTCGAACTCTTCGGACGGCCGTGTCTACAACTACGGACTCGTCTCGGTAGACTTGGCGGCTCCAGGTGTCTTAATCCGCAGTACGACGATCAACGGGAGTTACGGAAACCTTAGCGGCACATCAATGTCGACACCGCACGTTGCCGGTTCGGCCGCACTGCTTTCGGCTTACAATCCGTCGCTTTCTGCCGCGTCATTGAAGGCGACGCTGATGAACACGGTCGATGCCCTGCCGGCGTTCACTGGATTTAATAAAACGGGCGGACGGCTCAACGTCGGTAACGCGCTCGCGAACCAGACGGTCTGCAACTTTGCCCTTTCGACCCAGAATGTCGCGGTCAGGACTAAGGGCGGGTACTATACAGTTGATATGACCGCGGCACAGAATTGCGATTATTCGATCAAGAGCAATGCCAACTGGATAAAGCTCGCCGCCAGCGATGTCGGAAGTGGGAACGGATCTGTGACGTTCCGTGTGGGTGTCAACCCGCGGATCTCTCGCACCGGAACGCTGACGATCGCCGGACAAACGGTAACAGTTACCCAGTCCAGAAACTGATTTTTTTGAAAGTTTAGGCGTTTTTCCAACTATTGTTATTGTGAAGGCGTCTAAGGGTTCGAAACTCACGACCCGCGAAGTTGAGAAAAGGCGTCAATATCAGGTGTTTTCGATGCTTTTTCTTGCAAGTCCGGTCAAAACTGATAGTATATTGATGGTTCTGACGTAACCAGCCCTAAACCATAGGAAGGTCTAATTAAAGGAAATTAAGATGAGAAATATCGTAGCCGCTGCTGGCAAATCTGTTTTTATTGCGGTCATTGCAATGGTTTTAGTTGTATCGGTGTCGGCTCAATTGAGTCTACGTACTGCCATGGATACGGACATGGACAATAAAGCGGATTTTACCGTATTCCGGCCGAGCAACAATACCTGGTACATCTCAAAGAGCTCCGGCGGCTTCACCTTTACAAGTTTCGGGATTGCTAATCAGGATTATATGGCGCCGGGCGACTTTGACGGGGATGGTAAAGGCGATATCTCGGTTTGGCGCGACACAAATGGCGTCTGGTATCGTTTGAACAGCAACGGAAACACATTCAGCGCGGTTGGTTTCGGAATTACCGGTGACGAGCCTGTCGGCCGGGATTATGACGGTGACGGCAAGACCGATCTCGCGGTGGTCAGAAGGACGAACGGTGCAATGATCTGGTATGTGCTTCGCAGTCTCGACGGTGGATTTGTCGCGGTTCAGTTCGGGCTTGCGACCGACTATTCGGCCCCGGGCGACTATGACGGCGATCTGAAATTCGACTTTGCGGTCCAGCGACCGGGTGCAACGCCAGCTGATCAGGCTATCTTTTATATCTCCCGCACTTCGGACGGGGGTCTCAGTGTTATCGGATGGGGCCTCAGCAACGATCTGGTTGTTCCGGGCGACTACGATGGTGACGGCAAGACCGATATTGCGGTCGTCCGCGAAGGAGCTACGCCGACCTCAAATCTGGTGTGGTATGTTCGCAACAGCAGTGACGGCAGTTTGTTTGCTACAAGTTTCGGTCTGACGGGCTCAGATTATAATGCCCAAAATGACTATGACGGTGACGGAAAAACCGATGTTGCCGTATGGCGAGACACCAACGGCGCATTCTACGTCCAGCGAAGCACAAACTTATCCAATACGCTGGTATATCAGTGGGGCAGTCCCAACGATTTCCCGGTAGCCAGTTACGATACCCACTAAAGTTGGAAACAGTGTTAGATTTTAAGGGTTGAGAGTTCTTTGAGCTCTCGACCTTTTCCTTTTACTTTTTCTTAAGATGTCGAAGCTTGCCGACATAATTCGCAACGAGTTTGGCAAAAGACGTGTCGTCGTACTCGGTGACATCGTCGCTGACCAATTTTTAAATGGCACGATCTCGCGTGTCTCGCGCGAGGCTCCCGTATTCATTCTCAATCATGACAATACCGACACCCGTCCCGGGGGCGCCGCGAACGCGGCGGCGAACATTGCGTCGCTTGGCGGCAAACCGGTGCTGGTCGGCCTGACGGGAAATGACACTAACGGCTCGGTCCTGAAGAAAAAACTGGCAGATTCAAGTGTCGATTGTCAGTACGTTGTTTCGGACGACCGGCTGCAAACAACAACGAAGGTGCGTGTCCTGGCGGGACAGCAGCATGCTCCGCGACAGCAGGTGATCCGCATCGATTATGCGCACCGCGATCCGATCGCGGATAGCTTATATGAACGTTTGAAAGGGAACCTGGTCCAAGCGTGTGAAGGTGCCGACGCCGTTATTGTTTCGGACTATAACTACGGAGCCGCCGATCCGGCGATGGCTGAGGTCGCTCGACAATGCGCAACAAAGAGCGGAATTCCGCTTATCGTCGATTCACGCTTCAGGCTGCAGGAATTTTCCGGAGCTGATGCTGCGACTCCGAATCAGGAAGAGGCCGAACAGATTCTCGGCAAAGATTTTACGCCGGACAGCTGCGCAGCTTTGCGTCAGAAATTAGGCTACCGAGCTCTTCTTGTGACGTGTGGAAGCAAAGGCATGACACTGTTCGAAGAAGGCGAGTCGCCCCGAAACCTTGAAGCTGTCGGTTCAAAGGAACCGATCGATGTTACCGGAGCGGGCGACACCGTCATCGGAGCTTTTGCTCTCGGACTGGCGTCTGGATTGTCGTTTTTTGATGCGGCGGCTGTTGCGAACCACGCCGGCGGTATCGTCGTCATGAAACGTGGAACGGCGGTCGTGACGACCGCGGAGTTGCTTGCCTCGCTGGAATCGCAGCCCGGGGACCTGACGCTCGCGACACGAAGTTAATGAATCAGCTTGCCGCTCCCGTACTGTCTCGAACCAATCTCATTTCGCGCATTCAGGCCGAGCGTTCGGCCGGCGCGACAATAATTCTCGCGAACGGCTGCTTCGATCTGATCCATTCTGGTCACATCCGTTATCTTTCCGGTGCGAAGAATTTAGGCGGTGTACTTGTCGTCGGGATAAACTCCGACCGACAAGTTCGCAATCTCAAGGGAGACGGCCGCCCGTATATTTCCGAGGCGGAGCGGGCCGAGATCATATCGGCTTTTCGGTTCGTCGACGTTGTTACGATCTTCGACGAGCCAACGGTCAACGAGCTGATCGACGATATCCGTCCGGACATTCATGCGAAAGGGACGGATTATACGACCGACACGGTACCCGAACGAGAGCGGGTGTTGAGTTACGGCGGGCGTATCGCGATCGTCGGCGATCCGAAGGACCATTCCTCAACGGATTTGATAAAGATCATTTGCAACCGGAAATAGGGCTGTGTGGAAATCTCGCAACAAGATCGAGCTCATCATTGAGGTCTGGGAGAAACTCGACTGCGAGAATGTCGGGGCCGCCGAGATCGAGGCGATCGAAACAGTGGTCGAAAGCGTTTTTGGGAAACCGGCGGTCGATTCTCCGATGACGATCGCGCGTCTTCTTGCGGACGAAGGCGCCGAGCTTCGACACAGTGAGATCATGGAGCTCTATGTGACGCGAGCGTCCGATCGACCTTACGATGCGGCATTTCTAAATCTATTCGATTTAAGCGATCTGCGGACATCGATCAGATCGATCCGGCAAATGGAAAACCTGCGTCGAAAATTTGAGACGGAGGAGGACCGCGAAGGCCTAAGACTGTTACGGCAAAAGGCGATCGTCGCGAAGGAAAACAACTTGGCGACCGCGAAAACAACTAAGCTTAACGCGAACCAACGGCTTGAAGCCGGCGAGATCGCGGAATGGTTGACGATATGGCTGCAGTCGCCCGAGCTTTTTGAACAATGGGTAAGGCTCCGACGCGGATCGGCAGACTTTGTTTCGCGTTTCGGCGAGATGTGAAGAAAAGATGAGACGCTTCTACGCCCCTTCCGAACAGTTTGAAGGTCAGGTCGTCAGGCTGGCCATCGAAGAGACGCGCCACCTTCGCGATGTTCTGAGAATGAAGCCGGGCGAAAATGCTCAGATATTCGACGGCGACGGGCGCGAATTTCTTGCGGAGGTGGAGAGCATCGGCAAAAGCCAAACTGTGCTTCGCATCGTTAAGGAGATCGATGCACCGGCTCCGGAATCGGATCTCGAATTAACGATCGCGGCAGGGGTTTACAAGAACGATAAGTTCGATCTCGTTATTCAAAAAGCGGTCGAGCTTGGCGTCGCGCGAGTTGCTCCGATCGTTACCTTTCGGAGTGAAACAAAACTTCAAGCTGCGTCAAACCGAACTGAACGGTGGCGGAAGATCGCGCTCGAAGCGACCAAACAATGCGAACGAGCACGTGTGATGACGGTCAGCGAGCCGGTGACGTTCGATAAGTTTATCGCGGGCGTGAATGCAGATTCAGGGCTATTACTGATGTTTTCGGAGAAAGACGGAAAAAGTCTCCCGAAGGCTCTCGGCGAAAAAAAGATAACCGCCCTCGTTGGACCGAAGGGCGGCTGGGAAGATTCCGAGATCGAGATCGCCGAAGAACGAGGCTTTATGCCGATCAAACTCGGTCGGCGGATCATGAGAGCGGAAACAGCGGGAATCACATTCGCCGCGCTGCTCCAACACCGGTTCGGCGACCTGAACTAGATCTCGTTTTTAATTTTCTTCGGTCGATAATACGCATCGCCACGCTGCGTCAGATGTGCTTTATCTGCGAGACTTTGAATAACAGAATCAAGCAGCACCTTATCTTCGAGCTTAAAATTTACCAGGCCCCGCGCCGCTTCGACATCAGGGTCTTCAAAATGCATGACCAGGTAACGACGCTTCTCCTTTATCAGGCCAGCGAGGAACGCACCGGGAAGGGGAACAGCACTGACAACCTGTCCTGCGGTCGAGGTTACTGATTTCGACTGTGGATAGATCACCAGGACCGCCTTGTAAGGAATGTGGAATTTTTCCTTT
>JBBKXD010000151.1:0-2938 GCA_037969295.1 Pyrinomonadaceae bacterium
AGTCCCCGACGGTCCGAGATAATGAACTCGGTCGGCTGGGAATTTACAAAAGACGTTCCCGACATCGATGAAAGTGAACGTAAGGGTGAGACACCGGAGGCATATGTTCAGCGTCTCGCGAAAGAAAAAGCGCAGGCGGTCGCTACATCGCATCCCGACGAAATCATTCTGGCCGCGGACACGACGGTCGTCATCGAAGATAAGATCGTCGGCAAGCCAAAAGACCTTTCCGATGCTCGGCGCATGCTGGAGATGCTCTCAGGGAACTGGCACGAAGTGCTGACCGGAATCGCGGTCATTAACAACGGAACGGTCGAAGTCGGCTTGCAAAGGACGCGTGTAAAATTTTTGCCGATGAACGATGATGAGATCGAGCTTTTAGTCGCGAAGGGTGACCCCCTTGACAAAGCCGGAGCTTATGCCGTCCAAGCCCAGGCGGCGTTGTTCATTGAAGGGATCGAAGGCGATTACTGGAATGTTGTTGGGCTTCCAATAAGTTTGGTTTACGAGATGGTGAAGAGAGTGACGCGACGAGTGATGAGTGATGAGTGATGAGAAAGCCATGCCAAAGGAAAAAGGCTGGGCAAAATTGCCCAGCCTTCTTACTCTTCACTTATCACTTATAACTCGTCACTTATAACAGCTTATCGACCGCTTTCGAGATCCCGATCGTAACATCGAATTTCGGATCGATCCCGCCGAACGCCGGCCCGGAAACGTCCCCAGCCTTATCGAGAATCACGAATGATGGAAGTTGGTCGACACTGAATTTTTTCAACGTCATGGCGCCGTCCGAATCGCGAAGCACCGGGACCGACAGCTTGCTGCCGGCGATGAACTTCTCAATATCTGCGTCTGAGGCAAAGTTTTTCGACTTTGTGTTCGTCGAATCCGTCGCGACGAAATAAACGACAACGTCCCGTCCGCTGTATCGCTTTGCAAGAATGTTGGTATATTCCGCCTGCTTATTCGAAAGCGGCAACCAACTCGCGCCCATCGCAATGATCACGACCTTCCCGCGATGACCCTGCACATCGACCTGACCACCACTCAGGGCGGGAAGCGAGGTCTGTGCGGAAACCGCGGTAACCGCCAGGAACCCAAGACTAAAAATTGCAATCAAATTCTTTATAGATCTCATATGTTTCGGAACACGGATACCCGTGTCTCCCAGATATTAGATGCATTTTTGGCGCCAAGCTACTGTCCCCGGTTTAAGACGATATTGTCGATCAGGCGTACATTGCCAAATCGGACCGCAGCGGCGATCAGGGTCTCGGTTTCAGCGACTTTTTGGACCGGTTCCAGCGTTCGAGGATCTACGACGGACACATAATCGATCGCCGCGCCGGGTTCGCTGCCGATGCGCTCCTGCACCATTTCGATCAGTTTCGCCGCATTTCGTTCGCCGCGCTTGAAAGCGATCTTCGCTTCGCGGAGGGCTGCGAAAATTACGGCCGCTTTCTCGCGTTCTTCGGACGACAAGATCCGATTTCGGGACGAAAGTGCCAATCCCGACTCCTCACGGACCGTCGGCACAACGACGATTTCCGTCTCGAATCCAAGGTCGGCGGTCATGCGTTTTATTACCGCGACTTGCTGAGCGTCCTTTTGACCGAAGAAAGCCAGGTCCGGGCGGACGGCATTGAAGAGGATCGTCACGATCGTTGCGACGCCGCGAAAATGTCCGGGCCGCGATGCTCCTTCTAAGCCCTCGGAAACGCCTTCGACATAAACGTACGTTGAGAATCCCTCGGGGTAGATCTCGGATTGTTCGGGAGCGAAAATATAGTCGACCTCGTACTCGGCCAGAAGCGCCGCGTCACCCGTCAGGTCCCGGGGATAGCGTTCGAGATCGCCCTTGTCATTGAACTGTTCCGGATTTACAAAGATCGAAACGATGACGATGTCAGATGCCCCGCGGGCCTCTTTCACGAGGGCGAGATGGCCCTCGTGCAACGCACCCATTGTAGGGACGAACGAAACAGTTTTGTTCTCACGCCGAAGCTTGCGTGAGATCGACGCCATACGTTGCCGACGGTTGATGATCTCCATAGGATCAGCGGGACGACTTGGCTGACTTGGGTTCGACTAGTTTCACGTCTTTCGGCAGACCGTAAGATTCTTCTTCATTCGGATAGTTTCCGGATTTTACGTCTTCCATCCAATTAATAATGGCGTCCTTAATTACCTTACTGACGTTCGCGTATTGCCGGACGAACCGGGGCTGGCGTCCAAACGTAAAGCCGATCAGATCGTGCAATACGAGAACTTGAATATCACACTCGCTGCCGGCACCGATGCCTATGGTCGAAATGGTGAGCTCTCTCGTAACGATCTCTGCCACCTCGCGCGGCACCAGCTCTAGGACTATAGAAAACGCACCAGCCTCCTCGAGCATTTTTGCGTCCTCGATCAAGATTTTCGCATCATCTGCGGTTTTCGCCTGCACGCGGTAGCCGCCCATCTTGTGAACTGACTGCGGAGTCAGTCCGACGTGTGCGACAACTGGGATCTCTTCGTCCACCAGACGCTTTACCAGATCGACCCGATTTCGCCCACCTTCGAGTTTGACCGCCTCGGCACCGCCATCCTTCATTAACCTGAGAGCATTTCGTACCGCATCGTTATCACCTGTGTGAAAGCTTCCATATGGCATGTCGGCGATCACCAACGCGCGGCTAGACCCTCGCTTGACCGCCTTTGTCGCAGAACAGATCTCATCGAGCGTTACCGGAATCGTGTTCCCATAACCATGGATCACGTTACCCATGCTGTCGCCGACGAGGATGATGTCAACGCCGGCTTCATCCACGATCCGGGCGGTCGGGTAATCGTATGCCGTCAGGCAGACGAGCTTCTCGCCTTTCTCCTTAGCTGCTCGAAGCGCCGGGACGTAAACCTTTTCGGGTTTATCAGGTTTTAGGTAGGCCATAAA
>JBBKXD010000152.1:0-4036 GCA_037969295.1 Pyrinomonadaceae bacterium
TGGCGATTGCCCGAATGGAACGCGCGCTCGATATGATGGTCGTCGAGGGCATCAAAACCACTATTCCCCTCCATAAGAAGATCATGGCGGACGAGAGGTTTCGGAAAGGCGATTTCTCAACAAAGTTCATGGAAGAGTTTCAGGTTTAGGCAGGTTTGTTAGTTAAAGGTAAATATTGTAGACTTTAGCTGGATTTTAATCTGGACGGTAGGAGTTAAATTTTTGCGGTTGTCGCGGCCGAAAAGGCGCGAAGTTACTGCGAGCTAGGAGAGACCATTTAGCGTTAGTTTATTATGGCGACAGTAAAGGAATTAAAAGAAAAGATCGTGGGCGATTACAAGACTCACACTTCGGACACCGGTTCTTCGCAGGTACAGGTGGCGCTTTTGACACAACGAATCAACGAGTTGACGGCGCACTTTAAGGTACACAAGAAAGACAACAACTCGCGACGGGGACTGCTTATAATGGTCTCGCGGCGACGCAAGCTGCTGGATTATCTCCGGCGTACGAATATCAACGAGTACCACGAGATCATCAAGAAATTAGGATTAAGAAGGTAGAAAAGTGAAAAGGTGAAAGAGTGGAAAAGTAAAACTTTTGCACGTTTTCACATTGCTACTGTTTCACTTTGATTTGACTGCTTCGAGTCATTAAAAAAGAGGTTCTCTCGAAGAATTTGTTGACGGCTGCTGAACGTGACAGCGATTTGGCCACACGCAAAAGGGAACACATCATATTGGAAATCTCCAAGGCGGCGGGGCATCACGATTTGCACCCGGCCGCCTTTGTTTTTGAGGATTGTAGAAATGTCACAAAAAAAATATTTGAAAGAATCGATCAAGCTAGGCAGCCGTGAGCTGGTCGTTGAATCTGGAAGGGTTGCCAAACAGGCCGATGGTTCGGTCGTTATCAGGTACGGCGACACGATGCTTCTGGTCACCGCTGTCAGCGCACGCAAAGCGAAGGAAGGACTCGACTTTTTCCCGCTTACCGTTGAATACAGAGAGTCGAGCTATTCGGCCGGGCGAATTCCCGGTAACTATTTTCGACGCGAAGGCCGCCCGAGCGAGAAGGAGGTCCTTACTTGTCGGTTGATCGACCGTCCGGTACGGCCGCTGTTTGCCGATGGCTACCGATTCGAAACGCAGGTCGTCGGCACCGTCATTTCGTCGGATTCTGAAAACGATCCTGACGTCATCGCGATCACAGGTGCTTCATGCGCACTTTATTTATCGGACATTCCGTTCACCACGCCGATCGCCGGTGTTCGTGTCGGCCTTATCGATGGTAAGTATTTGATCAACCCGACCTATGACGAACGCCGCGAGTCCGACCTGAATCTGATCGTCGCGGGAACCGAAGAGGCGATCGTCATGGTCGAGGCGGTTGCGAGCGAGGTTGCCGAAAGCATCATGGTCGAGGCTCTCATGCTGGCCCATCAGGAGATCAAACGACTCTGTCTGTGGCAAAAAGAATTGGGTAAGGCGCTTGAGATCACGAAGCGCGAGTTTGTTCCGGCTCCGCTAGACGAGGGTTTAACCACCGAGGTTGAGAAGAATTTTGGTGACCGGCTGCGTGAAGCACTCGATACAACCGGAACGGACAAACTGACGAGCTATGCGGCGATCGATGCTCTCAAAAAAGAGGTCGTCGAAAGCTATCCGGAAGACGATCCGGAAAAGCGGCAGATGGCCGGAAAAGTTTTCTCGTCCTTGAAGGAAAAGATCTTTCGGGAGGACATGCTTGGCAAACGCCGCCGTCCGGATGGACGCAAGTTCTCGGAGATCCGGCCCATCACGTGCGAAGTCGGTTGGCTGCCGCGCGTCCACGGATCGGCGTTGTTCACACGTGGCGAGACGCAGGCGATCGTTACGACTACGCTCGGAACGAAAATGGACGAGCAGTACATGGACGACATCGAGAAGGGCGAAGTGAAGCGCCGCTTTATGTTGCACTATAACTTCCCGCCTTATTCGGTCGGTGAGGCAGGCCGCTTTGGCGGAACGTCCAGACGCGAGACGGGCCACGGTAATCTTGCTCGTCGTGCGATCGAAGCGGTTCTTCCTGACGACGGGGATTTCCCGTACACGCTTCGCATAGTTTCGGACATTACGGAATCGAACGGTTCATCGTCGATGGCATCGGTTTGCGGCGGTATCCTGAGTTTGATGGACGCCGGTGTACCGATCAAACGTCCGGTTGCCGGAGTTGCGATGGGATTGGTGATGGAAGGAAATCGTTACGCGATCCTTTCGGACATTGCCGGTGCCGAAGATCATTACGGGGACATGGACTTTAAGGTCACCGGAACGAGCGAAGGCATTACTGCTCTGCAGATGGATATCAAGATCGGCGGGATCAACGCGATGATCTTGCAGGAAGCTCTGGAGCAGGCACGCAAGGGCCGGCTCCACATCCTCGGAATAATGGAGCAGGCGATCAACAAGCCGCGAGAAGAGATATCGCCGTACGCTCCGCGGATCATCACGCTGCACATCAATCCGGAGAAGATCCGCGACATTATCGGAAAGGGCGGTTCGACTATCCGCGCGATCACCGAAGAGACCGGCGCGAAGATCGACGTTTCCGATGATGGAACAGTTCTCATCGCGACCGCCGACGGCGAAGCGGGACAGAGAGCTGTTGCGTGGATCAAGTCGCTTACTGCCGAAGCTGAAATAGGCGAAACCTATCTCGGTACCGTTTCACGGATCGTCGATTTCGGCGCGTTCGTTGAAATCCTTCCGGGCCTCGACGGTCTGCTGCACATCTCGGAGATCTCGGATCGCCGCGTCAAGGACGTTCGCGACGAGCTGAAGGAAGGCCAGCAGATAATGGTCAAGTGCATCGGTAAGGAAGGCAATAAGGTAAAGCTTTCGAGAAAGGCGATCCTCGCGCAGGAGAAAGCAGCGGCTGGCGGTGCGGGCGGCGGTGAAGGCGAAAGCCGCGATCGCGGCGACGAATAGTCAGTGGCGGAAATGCGGCCAGCAAAGCAAGAGGACGGCTTAGCCGCCCTCTTGCTTTTTTTGCGGGCCGGTAATTCGACGAACTGCATCGGAAAATGACTTAGGGTCGATGGCCGGGTATCGATAGAGATCCGGCACGATAGCGTCGAATAAAGAGCCGAGGTTTGACAGATCGAGCAGTCCTTCTTTTATCATCGATGCAACATCTAGTAGATCCTGAGCGTGGCCGCGTTCGATCTTCGACAGAGCCTGGCTGTATGGATCGTAATGATAAAAATCGAGTTGTCCTTCGCGCGCGATGTGTTGGGAACGAGCTTCCCAGCCCGGCAGCGGCGGAATGAAATCCGAAGGAGCAGCCAATTCGATATTGATCTCCAGATCTTCTTTTAGAATGGGCAAAGCACGAAATAACTCATCCAGTTCTGGATCGAAACGCAGGTCGATGTCGATGGTCGTGTCGCGCCAGCCATACAGGACCGCCGTTACGCCGCCCGTAAAATAAACGCGTGCAGTCCGCCTCGACCTCTTGCCGAGAGCACGCATAAATTGCAGAATTCGATTTCGGTTTGTTAGATTCCGCACTCGGTTGCCCGTTCAAAGCTCACAAGGCGCCGGATCAGGGCGTTGTATCGTGAATGCGATGCGTCAGGGTCGATGTCTCGCAGCGTTGAATAAAGTCGGTGTTCGGGTGATAGGATCGTCGCTTCAGGAACCGGTATACCCAAACGGCGAAGGCGTTCGGCACCTATCGACACGAGTAGCGACGGGATCGTTTCCTTCCCGGCAGCAAGATCTCTGAGGCCTTCTTCGATAATGTCGTGCCCTGGCTTCACGTTACGAATTATATCGGATTGTTACTGTCCTTCACAGTGGAGCCCTCGGGCAGAATACCCGTTACTCGATTAGGTGTGGTTTGGTTTTCCATTGTGTTCGGCTATTGTAGAATTTTCATTTTATTCGACCATTGTCTTTTATATGTCAGCACCAAATATCGAAACCATCGTTTCCCTGTCAAAGCGTCGGGGATTTGTGTATCCCGCTTCGGATATATACGGCGGTCTAGGATC
>JBBKXD010000153.1:0-3061 GCA_037969295.1 Pyrinomonadaceae bacterium
CAGATCGAACCGATCGATGTCTCGTTCGTAGAGTGCGTAACCCGACTCGATCGTTGTCGGGCCACTGTTCGACCGGTTGGCTACGATCTTGACATTGTCATGGAGCTCCAGCTTCTTTAAGTCGCGCGTGCCATCGTTCTTTTCAACCAGGAACGCAATGGCTCGATCTGATGTCACATCCGACGTTCCGGCCGCTGCGACAACATTCGCCCGCACGTCTCCACGAAACTCGATCGTTTCCTCGGCCTGTTTGTAGATTGCGTAACTGGCCTTGAGCGACGATTGTTTGACGTTTGACGATGCGAGCTCAGGCGACTCGAACGTTTCGATCTCGACATCCTTTAGCAGCTCGAGCTGTTTCTGGGCGACCCGCACAATCGCGCCGAACGCCCGACCCTTTACGCTTTGACGTTCGAACTCGACATGCTCGTCGGCGGTCGCAATTTCATCCGCTTTCGTGTACTTCACCTGTTCGGTTTTTACTTTCAGAGCGTCCCGCGTCTCGATGTTCACGTTGCCGGCAAAATAACCGGTGAAATTCTTGTTCTCCTCCGGAATGTAGACCGCTTTTGTCGCCGTGATCTTGTCCGATGATCCGCCGCCCGCTTCAAAGACCTCGAGGTATACATTCTCCAGTTCCTGATGATTGTCTGAGAAAGTAGTTCCCTTATCGGCTTTGACGTAATACTTAACGACATCGCCTTCCATCTCGCGTCGCTCATAGCCGTTCACGACCGCGACGACGTCCTGTGAGAGCGATGTCGGGAACCCCTTCATTCGAAATTCCGGATTGTTGCGTGACTGGTAGAAACCGACAACAATGGCCAGCACCGTTACAGCCAGAAGCCCGGTCGCGGCGTATCGAACGTACTGCGGAAGCTTTGCCCGCAGGTGAAAGTCTTTGATCGTTATGTCTTTGATTTCGGCCACCAAGTTCAATTATCCGCCCTCAAATCTTCAACCACAAGCTGCAGGCGTCTGTTTGATTGCCATGTGTTTACTTCAGCGGTATAGGCCAATTCGATGCGAGAACCGGGTTTGAGAGTTCGCCCGGAAGATCTGTCAACCCCGTCCCACCAGACCGCTTCGAAGCGCCTTCCTTCTCCATCGTCGAGCCAGAATTTGAGATGTTTCTCCTTCATGACAAACGGCTCATCCCGCAGGTAGAGCCCGTTGGTTACGAAGATAGGTTTCGGGTTTCCAGCGCCGAACGGTTCGAGCTGTGCCAATTCCTGCACCATTTGGAGGCTCAGGGTCCGCGGTAAAACACGAGCGTCGATCTTTAGTTCGGGTTGAAGGTGATCGTCAGTCAACGAGTTCTCAGCGTATTTGTTCAGGGCTTCGCGTACGGCCTCGATGTTCTCAAATCTAATCTTCATCCCGGCGGCGGCGGCATGACCGCCAAACTGCTCGAACAGTTCAGGACAACTCTCGAGAGCATTCAGGAGATGATAGTTTGCAATACTGCGGGCACTGCCGTGTGCGTAACCGTCCTCAATCGACAGAACGATCGTCGGTCGATGAAGTCGTTCCGCTATTCGTGATGCCGCCAGTCCGATGACGCCGCGGTGCCAGCCTTCGCCGGCGACAACGACGAATTTTCGTTTGCCGAACTCTTGTGTCTCGAGAAGGGCGAGTTCCGTGATCTGTTGCTGAACCCGCTGTCGTTCGCGATTCCGGCTGTCAAGTATCGCAGCGAGCGTTCGTGCTTTTCCAAAATCCTCAGCTTCGAAAAGCTCGACCACATGCGTCGCGACGTCCATTCGCCCGGCGGCATTTATTCGCGGCGCAATTCGAAAGCCAATGTGATAGCTCGTCATTTCGGAGGTGCAGTCGGCGACCTCCATCAATGCTTTCAGACCATAATTCGTAGTGTTCGGAAGGTCCTTCAGACCAAGGGCGACGATCGCGCGATTCTCGCCCGTCAACTGCATGATGTCGGCGACGGTTCCGATCGCCGCAATTTTCAAAAATGCCGGGACAAGATTCTCTTTTCCCTTTTCCCGGAGAAGCGCGTGTGCAAGTTTGAAAGCAACGCCAACCCCGGCCAGATGTTTATCGGGATATTCGCACTCGGGCTGATTCGGATTGATCACGGCGTATGCGTCGGGGTTGCCGCGCACCGGATCGGATATGTGGTGATCGGTGACAATAAAATCGAGCCCATTCTCCTTCGCCCAGGCGATCGGTTCAAAGCTTCGTATGCCGCAGTCAACACTAATTACAACCGTGCAACCATCAACTTTTGCTTGTTCGAGAGCCGGAATATTGATGCCGTATCCTTCGGTAAACCGGTTCGGGACGTGAAAATCAGTCTCGCCGCCAAGGATCTTTATTGTCTTGCGAAGTAGAACGGTGCCCGTCGTTCCGTCGACATCATAGTCCCCCCAGATGAGAATTTTCTCGCCCTGCTCGAGAGCTGTGAAAATGCGGTCGACTGCTTCGCGCATTCCCTTAAGTAGAAACGGTTCGTGGAGGTGCTCGTATGACGGATTGAGGAATTTAGACGCCTCCTCAGAGGTAGAGTATCCACGCGAGATCAACAGAGCCGCGACAAGACGTGAGACCTTTATTTCGTCGGCCAGCTGGGCGGCTTCGGCGTGATCGTGCTTTTTGATTATCCAGAGCTTTTCCAAGACTAGTGCACCTGTGGGCTGATGACTCCCTGCCAAAGCAAGATCAATAACGTGACACCAAGTACGATGCGATAAACAATGAATATGCCGGTCGAATTTCGTCGAAGATACGACATCAGAAACCAGATCGAAATGTAGCCGACGATGCCTGCGACGATCGTTCCGACAAGAAGCGGAGTAAAACTGTCGGCCGGGAGAATGCTCCAACCTTCCTTGAGCTGCAGCAGACCGCTCGCTGTGATCGCCGGGATCGATAGCAGGAATGAGAACCTGGCGGCGGTTTCACGTTTCTGTCCGGCGAACAGGCCGCCCATTATCGTCGAACCGGAGCGGCTCGCACCCGGCATCAGTGCGATGACCTGCGCAAGACCGACTACGATCGCATCTCCGATACCGAGATCGCGCATCTGTTTTCTCTGCTTACC
>JBBKXD010000154.1:0-3406 GCA_037969295.1 Pyrinomonadaceae bacterium
TGATCTTCGCCGTTCATCCGGTGCATACCGAATCGGTTGCGTGGATATCGGGTTCGCCGGATATCCTGTTCGCCTTTTTCTTCCTGCTGTCGATCATTTTCGCGGATAAGTGGGCGGCAGACGCGCGGCAGAAACGTCGAACGAGTTACCTTTTGATCTCGCTGCTCTTTTACGCGCTCGCCATCGGGTCAAAAGAGATCGGCCTGGTATGTGCGCCGATATTCGCACTCGTGCTCGCCCCAAAAAACGACCATAAAGACGCAATCGGCCCGCTGATGGGTGAACCGGCATGGCGAGCCGCAGCGCCGTTTTTCGCGATCGCTGCCATTTACTTTTTTGCGCGGATGGCCGTTCTGGGTTATGTATCGCGGCCGGCCGAAAATGCCACGGATATCGTCTCGGCTATTCTGACCGCACCCGCGATATTCGTTTTCTATCTTCGGCAGATGATCTTTCCGTTGTGGTTGGGACCGAACTATCCTCTCCGGCCAGTCGAATCGATCGGAATGTTTAGTGTCGTACTTCCGGCTATTCTGTCACTCGCGATCATAGCCGCATCATACTTCGCGGCACGCCGGTCCTTTGTGCGAACGATGGGCGCCGCTATTTTTTACCTGACTCTATTGCCCGCATTCTTTGTAACCGCTTTTCCGTCCGATCAGATCGTTCACGATAGATACTTGTATCTGCCGCTGTTTGGATTTTTGATCGTCGTCGCAACACTTGCGTCGGAACGCCTGGTGGCGTGGGGATCCACTAACGCCGAGAAGTTTGTTCTCGCCGCGAGCGTTGTATTTGCTGTTGTACTCGGATGGCTTGCGTTCTCCTATAACTCGGTCTGGCAGACAAATGTCGGTCTTTGGCAACACGCCGTAAAGATCGATGATAGATCGGCAAGCACTTGGCTGCAGCTCGGTGCGGCGTTGGCGGAGGGCACCGATATCGATGCGGCTTTCTATGCGTACGACAGGTCGCTCGAAATAAGGAAAGACCCGCTCGCAATGATGGGAAGATCCCGCGGGTTGATCGTGAAAGGCGACCTTGACGGCGCGGTTCGCGATCTGCAGAGCGCCCTCGAACAGCCAGCCGATAGCTTTAATGCGTATACGATGTTTCAGTTGTATGAAGCGCTCGCGGTGGCGTTTCAGGAAGCAAATAAACTCACCGAAGCTGAGCGCATCCTGCGGGAGGCCCGCCAGAGGCTGCCGATATATCGTGCGGCGCTGACCGAGAAGATCGCCGTGATTCTGTATCTTCAAAACCGGAAGCCCGAAGCTCTTGCCGAACTTGAGAGTGCTCGCGAGCAGGCGAAGAGGGAAATGCTGGCCGCTTCTAAGCGGGTGCTACTGCGTCTCGGGATGTTGTACGCCGAGATGGGCCGGAAGGGCGAATCAAAGGTTGCGCTCGAAGAGTTCCTTGCCGCAACCGCGAGCCTGAAAGAGTCGGCAACGTTGAGGGACAGGAAGCAAGCTGCGGAATTGCTGAAACAAGTATCTACTCGCTGATTATTTCGGTCTTACGTCGGATGATTTCACGTCGACGTCGGGACGCGTGAAATTTGTATACTCGAATCGAACGTCGGCTTCTTTTGTCACAGTCGCTCGTTTTGTATTGATGCTGAATTGCGTGTGCGAGATCACCTTCGGCGTCAAAATTCCAAAATCGCTCGCTTGAAATTCAAACACATCGGTAATGACGGCAACCGGAGTCGCAAAACCTGCGGGCTGGACTGAGATTGTGCGCGTTTCGTGCCAGGTCTGGAAAGTGTCCGCATCGATAAGCAGTGAGCCGTACATCCGGGCATTCAGGGGCACCGGCTTGTCCACATCTATCTCGTAATCCTGAGCGCGGTTCAGCGATACTGTCGACTTTGGGCTGTTGACAGCAATATCCGGAGTCTCCCTGATCTGTCGATATAGAATTTCGTGAACCCGCCTTCCGTTAAAATCAGTTCGCGGTCCGACCGAGTATTGAAAGTACGAACGAAAAGAACTGTCGAGCGACACCGCTGCGAAAAGAGTCAGCCCAGTGATATCGAGCTCCGGATCGTAACGCAGGCTCTCCGTGCGGAGCAGCTCAAATTCTTCCATCGAGGTCGCCGCTTTGGCGACCTTTTCGAAGAATTTTTCCGCACGAGTATTCCCTTTATCGACCTCTTTTCCGTCGACTGAGATGACGTTTCGGAATTCCGCGACGCGTCCCTCTTCTTTTGTGAATGGATATACAAAAAAGGTTGATCGTACCGTTCGATGGGTCCTCTCTTTGCCATTCTGCTTGTATATCGTAAAGGTTTTGGTCTCGTCCGCGAGCAAGTTGCGAAACGTTTCGATGTAATTCTTTGCTTGGGCCTCCGCCTTGTCGGCGATCGTCAGCGGGTCGCTTTTCTTCGCCGGCGTCTGGCCCAGGACTGCCGCACCAAACAATACCATTACTGCGAAAGTCAGGCTCAAGTGCTTGATTGCTGTCGACTGCATGTTTTCGTCCCCTTGATTTACGCCGTTCACGCTATTCGAATATACTTTTGCCATCGATCAATTTACTTCAGCGGGCCGGTTACCTTTTTCGACTTTATGAAGATCTCACTATTAAAACTAGCACACGCCCGGTCGGGCGATAAGGGTGACACTGCGAACGTCGGCGTTATCGCATTAAAAGATGAGTACTTTCCAATTCTGGTTCGTGAAGTTACGGCCGAAAAGGTGAAACAGCATTTCGGCGAGATGGTAAAAGGAGAAGTCGAGCGTTTCGAATTGCCCAATCTCGGCGCGTTGAACTTCCTGCTTCACGGCAGCCTCGGCGGCGGCGGGACGCTCAGCCTTATGACCGACGCACAGGGAAAGACCTTCTCAACGGCTTTGCTTCGGATGAACGTCGAAATTCCGGACGCCGACGCGGCTCGGCTCGGATTGGGATAAATTCGGCGACTTAGCTTACAATACCTCATCTTTCATATCTATTTTCGCTCTCAAAAAAGGAGTTCTATGCTTCGATCGTTAACGCGATGTGTCATCTATCTGTTCGTCGTCTCGACAGTATTTAGCCAATCGATGCCGGCGCCCATGCTGGGATTTTCGTCCGAGGCCGCAAGGATCCAGGCCGCTCTTGAATCCCGTTTCGACGCCGGACTCAACGCGGATAATCTCCGATCCTGGATGAAGCGTCTCTCGGCACGCCCGCATCATCTTGGTTCACGATACAACAAGGAAAACGCCGATTTTATCGCTTCGCAGTTTCGCTCGTGGGGATACGAGACCAAACTCGAGGAGTTCGAGGTCTTGTTCCCGACGCCGCGGACACGGACCGTCGAGATGACCGCTCCGGAAAAGTTTCGCTTGAAGCTTCAGGAACCGGCATTAAAGGAAGATTCCACATCGGGACAGACCGCCGAACAGTTGCCGTCTTACAA
>JBBKXD010000155.1:0-12539 GCA_037969295.1 Pyrinomonadaceae bacterium
GAAAAACCTGTATCTGCGTTCGCTGCCGGTATGCAGTTCCGACATTTCCCTGAAAGATCGAGTACGCCAACGTCAGCACAAAGCTGAAAAAGAGTATGGGAAACGCGCTCCGAAGCCGATGTCGCACGGCGTAGACGATGCCCGATATCATGAGGGGGATCATTGCCCACCATAACAGAACTTCAGGAAGCGTGATCGCCTGTCTAAGGCTCGAGATCTGCCACGGAAACGGCGCGAACATCAGATACGCGAACCCGATAGGGATAGTGGTTAGGGCTCCCTCGGCCGTCGAAACATCGACGTCTTCGCCGTAACCGGATTCGGCGGACCGAGCGAGATCCATGCGGCTATTCTGAAGGCGATCCAGATCACCATAAAGGTCGAAATCAGTAGACGCGTTTCTGATCACTCCGAGATAGGTCAGGCCGATTCCGATCACCACCAGTATTGCGGCCCGGCGAATGATCGATGTCCTTTGCTGTGACAATCCGACCACAAAGCTGCCCGCGACCGCGACCGCGACCATATAGAAAATATAAAAGCGGAGCGAGATGATGCCAAAAAGCGATAGCACCAAGATCAATATGGCGGCGTAACTGAATTTCTCCTGCAGCTGCAGGACCATCGTGATAACCAGGACCAGAAGAAAAATGATCAGCCCGTCTTTCAATAGCTGCGAGGACCAAATAATGAAGGACGGAAAGAATGCAACGCTGAGGGCAGCCGTTTTCGCAACGTTCTTGCTCGAGAAGATCTTATTAGCACAGAAATAAACCATTGGCGCCGTGGCAGCACCCACAACCGCGCAGAACGATTGCGCGGCGAGAATGTTCCTGCCGGCCACGAGATAAATTCCCGCGACCAAATAGTTGATTCCCCATCCAGGACGGCTTGTTAGGGTCGCCCACTGGTACGAAACGGCGTTACTATCGATCAACCCAAGCCAGTACTCGCAAATGGCGTTGCCGTAATAGTCATAAGTGTTCGCATCACCGCCAAAAAAATCGCGGAGGTCATAAACGTGAACGAACATCCCAAAAGCCAAACGGGCCAAAAGGGCGGCGAGAAACAAGGTCGTTATGAATTCCTTTTCGTCTGTAAAATGACGAAATAGGAAAAGCGCAATCGCGGAGGCAAACAAGACAATGAGCAGGGCGGAGCCTTCCTCCGGAAAACCAAGCGTCAGCATCCACACGAAGATCGCCCCGGCACAACTCCAGATGAAGTACCTGGCAAACTTAGTTGTTCTTTTTTTAAATGTCATCCGGCAGGTCCGTGCGCGTCTTCCGTTCCGTGAGGAAGCGTCCGTCTTCTTCTAACTCTCTGACCTCTGCTGCGGGGACACCCGCGATCAAATAGTAGGGTCGATCGAACGACTTCGTAACGACCGATCCCATGCCGACGATACATTTGGCGGGAATCGAGCCGCCGGGTGCGATTCGAATTTCCGAACCGAGGTAGCTGTAGTCACCTATCTTAATACTCCGTGTCATCTGCCGGTTGTGCGTCCACAGCGATGAGTTCCGTCCGCCGAGAATCACGCACTTCCCGAATTCTACTCGGTCGGTAAAATCGATCTTATGGGACGCTGCCAGCACACTCCCGTCACCCAAAATAAATTCCGGTACGATCTCATTGACCGCATCCGGTTCGGGAATGGAATTGATTTCGTTCAATCTCAGGATATCGCAGTAGCGCCCGATGCGGATCTCACGTCCACCGCGGAAAATATTCAGCACCCCGATCCGCGTGTGGTCACCGATCGACAGCTTTTCAGTTCCGGTGAAGACGTTGAGATGCCCAATCGAAACATCGTCATCGATCGAACATTCGACGGCGTCGATAATGCTAAATCCGATCCGCACTCGCTTCCCGATCTTGTAACCAAAGAACCACCGGTAGCACGGCCGAGCCATCGCAGAGGGAAGGATCGCGACAAGCGCGAGCGAAAATAACCTTAGCTTTCCGGGCATCGAGATACTTTTACTTTACCAGATTATGGGCGGCGAGCTCGGCAGATGCGGTTTGCAGTCGATCGTCGGCATTTTGACCTCCAACCCAGGCGAGTAGTTCGCTCAGGCCATCTTCGAGATTTACCTGCGGCTCGTACCCGAGCAGTCGCCGAGCTTTCGAGATATCGGCGATACAGTGTCGTATGTCACCTTCGCGGAACTGTCCGGTTACTTCTGGCTCTATATCTTTTCCCAAGCCTTTGGCAATGACCTCGGCGATCGAAATCACCGTGTTCGCTCTTCCAGTTCCGACGTTTAGCACCTGATAATCCGCACTACTTGAGTGCAGCGCGAGCAGATTGGCCTGTACGACGTCATGGACGCTGACAAAATCGCGGGTCTGATTTCCATCCTCGTAGATCAACGGACGCTGGTCATTGAGCAGCCGCGATGAAAAGATCGCGCACGCACCGGTATACGGATTCGACAGCGCCTGGCGCGGGCCGTAAACATTAAAGTATCGGAACGCAACGGTTGGGATTCGATACGCCCGGCCAATGATCAAGCTCATTTGCTCCTGCACCTGTTTTCCGACCGCGTAAACAGACGTCGGATTAAGTGGCTTGTCTTCCGGAGTTGATATCGCGACCAGCTGAGAACCACACTCGATACAAAGAAATTCCCATTGGTTCGCCGCAAGCTCAGCGTCGGACCGCAGCTCGGGAAACGAAGTCCGATCGCACTTCTCACATTTATACGGCCCCTCGCCATACAACGACATGGACGATGCAACGATGAGCTTCCGGACCTGATCGCGTCGTTTTATCAGTTCTTCAAGAAGGACCGCCGTCCCGAGATCGTTTCCGGTGACAAAACGCCTAACCTGATACATCGAGCGGCCGAGGCCAAGCTCCGCCGCGAGGTGAAAGACGGCGTCAACGCCATCCATCGCGTTCTCAACCGTCACCGGGTCGCAGACGTCGCCGCGGACAAACTCCGCATCAGGATTCTGGTGTGACGGCGCGACGCCACCATGCACTTCATCGGCTAGCGAGTCGAGAATGCGTACGCTATGGCCTTCCACGACCAACGCGTCAACAAGATGAGATCCAATAAATCCGGCTCCGCCGGTTACCAGTACATTCATAAAATTAGTTCACTGCAGACCGAAAGGCCGCGATGATCTTCGCTTTATTGGCCTCAAGACTATACTTTTCACCCGCCTCGATCGCACCCCGGTTCGACATCGCATTGCGGAGCTTATGATCGCCTATCAATAGACTAAGATACTCCAACCATTCGGAATCTGTAGCGGCTAGAAATCCATTCACGCCATGTTCGATGACTTCCGTATTCGAAGCCATCGGGGTTCCGACCGGTACAATGCCAAGTGCGAGATATTGCGCTGTCTTCATGATGAACTTATACGGATTCCACGGGTGATCGGGCAGCGGCACAAGCCCGATCTGCATTTTTCGCAGGTCCTCCACCTCCGTTTCCGCATTCCATTTCTGAGCCGAATAAGAAACATCCTTAAGTTCGAACTGGTCTCCACCGATAAGATGTATGTCACAAACATCTGAGGTCGATAGTTCCCGCAGAGGCTGCTCGACGAGCTTGATATTCTTCAAGGTCGTCGGACTCCCGCTCCAACCGACACACACTCGCGGTGGTTCCTCGGGAAAAGGTTTGTAAGCAAATTGTCTCGTATCGACGATACTCGGTATCTGCCAGATCTTGCTGCTGTTGAACTGTTCCGCATATTGGCGAATTTGCGTCGAGTTGACCATCACGACCTTGCTCATGCGGATGATCTCTTTTACCTTGCCAAAAAACTTGAAGTACGAGAACAAACCGTTCGACGGGCTCCGGTACGGAACAAATAGCGGGTCGTCCAATTGGTAAATTATCGGTTTCTTCTTTGCGATCTTTTTCTCGAGATATGCCGGGCCGAGGAGAGCCGCTTCACGATATACGAAGACAGCATCGTATTCGTCCAACCTCTTCAACAGCCCGAGCCTTTCGCCATAAGCACGGACCATCTCAACCGCCTTGCCGATCTGGTTACCGCTTTGATGAAGGATCTGCCGAAGCCGCTCCGTCTCGAACGGTGCGTAATCGAGGTGTATCCCCTCGGGTCTGAGCACATCTTCCCAAAGCTCGATACTCCCCCGTTGACCCGGCGAGTAGCCTTTTTGATTTGGAACTAGTGCAAGTACCTTCATTTGTCGCCGAGCAGTCGAGTGTAGATGCGACGATATTTTTTGCCGCCAATCATCTCGAGATCAAACTCCTTCATCGCGAAAGTCCGGCAAGTCTCACCGACCTTCCCAAGCCCATCGATCGACTGCAGCGCTCTTCGATAGCTTTCATTTGAAAAATCATCGACCAGGACGCCAATGCCATTGTCTCCGATCAGTTCGTCGATATCACCTACTCCGCGGTTGGCAACGACAGGCACACCGCAGGCAAGATACTCAGCGATCTTTGTCGGGCTTGACGACTGCTTCGAATAACAAGCCTTAATAAATGATACCGCCATATCTGTCGCGCGCAGGTATCTGGGCACGTCCGCCGGGCTCACGCACTTGACGATGAAGTCTTCATCGTCAATACCTTTAGAGCGCAATTTCGCCACAACCTGATCTTCGTTCCGTGCCGTCAGGATCAACACAAGCGTTCGCGGATCGTATTCCTTGGCGACGATAAAGAAGTCCAGCATTTCGTTCGTCAGATACCATCCTCCGAACGAGCCAACGTATGCTAGAACACGACGACCTTCGACCCCTAGCTCGCGCCGCACCTTGTCTCGAGACTGGCCGTTCGCCGCCGCAAACCGCGTAAAGTCGACGCAGCACGGAATCACTTCTACCGGCCGTCCGAGCCGATCTCGATAGCCCTCACCGGTTCGACGGATCATGTAGGTTCGCCGGGGCGAATCTCCATTAACTTCTTCAAAGCTTCGATCCGCTTCCGTTTCCGGGAACAGGAGCTTGCGGGCCTTATCCGTTAATACGACGAACCCGTCCGACTCCTTCAGAAGCCACCGCTCGACTCGCTTCGCGGCCCGGTACATCAATCCGTTTTCCGGCCAGATTCCCGCGTCGGTATATTCTTCCGGAAAAAAACCACGTATATCAAAAAGGAGTTTCGGCTTATGTCGCGAAAATTTTCTTCCGAGTGCCGCCATTAACGTTGGAACGTGAACGCGCCCATGCAGGACATCCGGCTGGGCCTGGTTGATATAACGCCTGACAAACAAAGTTCCGCGCAGGATATCCCATCCAGTCGCGATCACCGAAGGCCATTTGTGATACGGGAGCGAATACCACTCAATCCCCTCCGACGCGAGCTCGGCTCTTATGGATTCTGCATCCGGCAATGATGGCGGTTCGAAGGTCAATATCGAAACACGCAACGGACCGTCCTCGATATTTCGGACCTCTCGCAGATACGGGAGCACCTGTGTCTGAACGAGCGGCTCGCGAATCCCGAAATAAGATATGTAAAGGGTGCCTCTAACCTTCTGCGTCAATCGACTATATAGCCTTCGATAACGCTCACCGCCCACACTTTCAAGATCGAATTCCCGGTGAGCAGTCGCAACACCACGCTCGCGGATTCCTTCGAGCTTTGAAACTTCTTCGAGAGCCACGCGATACGAATTTGCATTAAGCTCCGCGGCAACAGCACCGACACGATCAGTAACGATCAGACCGTCGACATCCCCGACACCGGCATTGGCGATAACTGGCAGGCCGGCTGCAAGGTACTCGGGTATCTTTGTCGGAGATCGAGAGATCGTTGCATAGCTGCCTCGAACGAACGAAAGGCCAATATCAGACGCGGCAAGGTACGCCGGCACCTCCGACTGATCGACCTTTTTTACAAGGAAGTCTGCTTTAGAAAATCCCGCATCGACCAGCCTCTCCACGATTTCCTCGTGGTTGCTCTGCGTCAGGAACAATGCAAAAACTCCGGGATCGCGCTCTTTGGCGACCTTTAGAAACTCGATGATCTGCGGCGTGAGATATAAACCACTGAGCGATCCGACATGGATTATTACTTGCCGGCCATCGACGTCCAGCTCGTCCCGCATCCGCGTCCGAAGCGTGTCGATCTCAACGGAAAATCTTTTCTTAAAATCGACGCAGCACGGAATGACTTCGACCGGCCGATGCAATTTGTCGTAGCCGGTCTTCCGCGATTCAGGAAACAAAATATCTCGCGCGGCTTCGGTCAGGACGACGAATCCGTCCGACTCTCGCATGATCCATGCTTCAGCACGCTTCGCCAGCCGAAATAGAAAGCCACCTGTTTTCCAAACGCCCGCGTCAGCATATTCCTCGGGAACGAACCCGCGAATGTCGAAAAGAATTTTGGGTTTCCTGCGGCTGAACTTTCTGACCAGCACTGCGATCAACGCGGGAATATGTACACGAGAGTGCAGAATATCGAAATTGTTCTTCTTGAGAAGTTTTCGAACGAAACGAACGCCGTTAAGAACATCGTACGCGGTTGCCGGAAGGCTCGGGCGTTTGTGATATGGCAAGACATGCCACGTGATGCCCTCATCGGCGAGATCTTTCTTTTTCGACTCGATCTGCTCCGGCGTCCAGCTATTCCGGAGATTTGGTTCGAAAGTCAATAGAGAGATCTCTGCACCGCCTTTTCGGACCTCTCGAAGGTACGAGAGGACCTGCGTCTGAACGAGCGGTTCACGCAGTCCGAAATAGCAGATGTAAAGAGAACGGGTCATTAGTTGTTACCGCGATTATTTTTTCGTAGAGAGAAACCTTCTGACCGGGAACTTAAGAAAGTGTCCCAGATTTCCCGGCCGCATAAAAACGCTTCGAACGGCGTGCCGCGCAAAGTTCTTGTAATTCCCCGCGTGAAAGTATGAACCCGCCATCACCTTATGAAAATTTCCGTATGCGCGCCTCTTCAGTTTCAAAACCGATTCGTCATTTGTCGAAAAAGCCTTTTCATAAAATCGACTCATCCCGCGCTCCATCTCGGCCACATCCCGATGCGCCGCCGTCGCATGGCTGCGATAATTCACCAGCGGTTCGGGAACAAACCGTACCTTGAACTTTCGTGCGACCCGGTAGCAAAAATCCCAGTCCTCTCCTACTTTCATGTCCGTGTCAAATCCACCCACAGCATCAAACGCTTCACGCGTCACGAGGACCGCTCCCGGGCCCGCGATACCCGGACCTTCCCAAAGAAGCAAGTTGTTCGCGACGCCGTCTGCGCCGCCTTCGAGCTGCAACTCGATCGTTTCTCCGGACTCGTCATCGAAGAGACGCAGGCCGCAGTGAACCAGCCCGACATCGTCCTCCTCAGCGATCGGCGCGATCTGCTTTTCGAGGCTTTCCGATTCCATCGTGTCGTCCGCATCCATGAAAGCAATAACTTCACTCTTCGATTCAGCCACGCCCACGTTCCGCGCCGCACACACCCCGGCGTTCGCCTGGTAAACGTACTTCACATCTTCGCCAAACCCGCTTACCACATCTCTTGTCTCGTCGCTCGAACCATCATCCACCACAACGATCTCGTCCGGACGGAGCGTCTGCCGGAGGACGCTTTGCAACGCCTCCGCGATAAACCTCCCGTAGTTATAGGTAGGGATGATGACCGAGATGGATTTCGGCATTAATAGGTTGGCTGCGGCCCGCGGATAAACTCGCGACTCTTCCGGTAGATCGCGGAATTTCCCAGCCGGCAATAAAGATACTTGTGCAGATTCGCAAATTCGAACCTGCCCTTCGGATAATTTTCAAAAGCTTTCTTCGCCATCTTCGCCGCGTTTTCGGTGTCGCCGCCCTTGAGATAATACCCGCCGCTTGTAAAGCACATGTTCATCATCGCTTCATTCTCGAGTGCTCGGATCCTGGTAGGAACGTCGTCGCGTGCAAAGAACTTCTTGTACAAGTACTCGAGCTCCGGCGCCGCTTTCTTGGATTGAGCGACGGTCTTTGAATCAGCATGCAACCTGTACGTCGACCATATCGCATCAACGTGCTCGATCCCGTAGTAGATGCCGGCACGAATCCAGAAATCCCAGTCCATGAAGTAGTAATATTTCGGATCGAGCTCTCCGACCTTCCCCACAATTTCGCGGCGAATAAAAGCCGACGGCTGCGAGATAAAGTTCTCGCACGTCCGGACCATCTTTTCGTACGTGAAGTCGATCACGGGGCGGGTCGGCTCGATCTCAGTACCGTCGGCCTCTGTATACATAGAATCGCCGAATACAATCCCTACCTCAGGATGCTCCATCAAATACTCGACACCTTCGCGCACTGAGGATCTCGTGTAAAAAGTGTCATCAGAATTGAGCCATGTGATTATCTCGCCGCTCGTCATCGACCATCCCTTGTTGATGGTCGCCGTCTGGCCCATGTTCTTGTGCGTTTCCCATCGGAACCGGTCACCGTAGCTCGCGAGGATCTCGGGTGTCTCATCGGTCGAACCGTCGTCGAGCACGATATATTCGATGTTCGGATAGTCCTGCGAAAGCACGCTCTCGATCGTGTCGCGTAGAAATTCTGCCTGGTTATATGCAGGCGTTACAATGGTTACGGTCGGTAAATTCTTATCTGTCATCTCTTATCCGGGCAGCCGGGCCGGGAGTGCTGCCATAATTAAAACCTGTCAAGTTTCTCCTTTTTGAAAATCGTCCTGTAAACATCATATATGAATTCCAGTTTCTTATAGTCGTTCGGATAATCCCAATACCACTTTGGCGGCAGTTCGAGGATCGATTCAAACTCGTCTGCGGACACGCCGAGTTTTTTTGAAATGTACTCCTTATCGTCTTCGATCTGCCGAGCATCGTATGGTTTTGAATTGAGAAGCTCGGCGGCGTCTTCGCGTGTCACCGCGCTGGCGCAGATCTCCGATGAAAGCGTCGCCCGGCGATAATCGATGCCAAACTTTTCATAGAGATAATAGGACTGGATAAATTTCGTATATCTCGACTCGTAATGCTTTCCGCTGTAGTTGCGCCAATCGAACTCTTCTTCGAGAAGCCTGATCGCGTCAGCTTTTACAAAAGGGACGTGATTCAGCGGGTAATGCGTTTTGATCCCTCTCACCAATTTGTAAAACATCTCGCGCTTAAATCCGAATGTCGGAAACTTCTTGAGCGGCTTTGTCCCGAACGTACCGTGGATGTAGCAGAAATACTTTAGGTCCTTGATGTCATAATGCCAGCTCTTCGGAAGTATGCCCTCGGTCGCCAAATTTCCGCCGCTCAGAATGTGCTTGACGCCGTACTTCGCCGCAACATAATGAAGGGCCGCCGGGATCGCGACGTCGGTCGGTGTTTCAGCCTCCGGCACCGACGCTCGTAAGAAAGCGAGCTGAATGTCCCTGAACTCTTCCCAGTCGAGAACATAGCTCTCGTAACCAATCCCGAGCTTTCGCGTCACATTCTTTATGTTGACGACGGCCTTCTCCGAATTCCAGCCGTTGTCCATGTGCACGGCCAACGGGCGCAAGCCTCGCTCTTTCGCAATGTACGCAAGATAGCTGCTGTCGGCGCCGCCGCTGACGCCTATGACGGAGTCGTATTCCTTGCGCTTTCCATCGCGAATGATCGTCTCGAACATCCGCTCGAGAGTCTCATCACTCTCTTCGCCGTGATAGGTATGTTGGCCGCGCTTGGCGAGGAAAGCGGTACAGTGACAACAATGTCCATTCTCGTCGAAAGTTATCTCGAGGTCGGTCGTATCCATGACACAACGACTGCATTGTTGATAGGTTCGGGGTTGCATTAGGACGTTATGGTGTAGCTCGTCGCCCGGCTCCGGAGGAGCCCGATGTTTGTAGAACGTAATGATCCAAAGTCGCGCGCTCCGGAGGAGTGCAATGTTGTTGGCGACTACATTCCACTCCGACGGAGCGGATATCAATTTGGCGATCTTCTACAAACATTTCGCTTTTCTGGAGCGGTAATCCTCCTGCAAATTTCGCTCTTCAGAGCGGATATTCCACCGAGAACATTTCGCGGCCACTCAGTGCAAACCAAACGCGTTGCCCTGATTTAGAATCCCAACTCTCCCTTCTCCGGGTAGTTGATTAAAACCCCGCGACGCTCATTCTGATAAACGAACAGGCTTCCCGCGGCGACGGCGTTTGCTCGACCGCTTTGATACGCTTCGATCAGGTCTTCCTTGCGCCCCGCACCACCGAGAGCGATGACCGGAATGCCAACCGCCGTCGAGATAGATCGGATCATCTCAAGGTCATATCCCTTCATCGCACCATCCCGCTCGATCGACTGCACGATCAGTTCACCGGCGCCGTTGTGCTCCATTAGCTGCGCGAATTCAAGCGGCGTAAATCGTGTTGCCC
Source organism: Pyrinomonadaceae bacterium (assembly GCA_037969295.1). Taxonomy (GTDB): domain Bacteria; phylum Acidobacteriota; class Blastocatellia; order Pyrinomonadales; family Pyrinomonadaceae; genus OLB17. The sequence goes on from JBBKXD010000155.1 coordinate 10,317, forward strand.
ATGAGCCGTTCATGACCCACGCTCGATCGCCTTTGAAAAGCTTTTTCCTGACGTCGATGCAAACTACGATCGTCGAAGAGCCGAATTCATCCGCCGCCCTCGTTACAAAATCCGGCTCGACGCCGGCTCGTGTATTTATCACAACCTTCTCGGCCCCGGCCGCAAGCACTGACTTTATGTCGTCGAGCGTCCTGATGCCGCCGCCAACGCTGAATGGCATGAACGCTTCTTCCCCAACCGCTCGCACAAAATCCAGCGATATCAACCGATCGTTCCGCGACGCTTCGATGTCAAGGAAGACGAGCTCGTCCGCCTTGAGATCGTTGAAGATTCTTACGGCGTTGATCGGGTCGCCGATGTATTTATGCTTCCTGAACCGGACCGACTTTACGAGAGCCTGATCTTTTAATAGCAGAACGGGGATGATTCTCGGGCGAAACATTTACATCTCAACAAAATTTTTCAATAACCGGGCGCCGACGTCGTGGCTTTTTTCGGGGTGATACTGTACTCCGAAAATATTATTCTTCTCGATGGCCGACGGAAAGCCGGTCCCGTATTCCGTTTCAGCCAACAAGTCGGCCGGATCGTCGAGCGTTAGGTGATATGAGTGTGCGAAATAGAACTCCGAGCCGTCCTCGATGCCCTCCATCAGTCGGCTAGTCTTCCTGATGCTAATTTCGTTCCAGCCCATGTGGGGAATCTTGTAACGATCGCTATCTCCGATATCGAACCGGGTCGCACCGGCGGCGAGCCATCCGAGCCCTCTTGCATTCCCCTCTTCGCTTGCCTTCGCCATCAGCTCCATGCCGAGACATATCCCGAGTACCGGTTTCTGTTTGATCAAGACTTCCTCATTCAACACGTCCGCCAGATTCAGGCCGTTCAGATTCGACATCGCCTTGCCAAAGTGGCCGACACCCGGAAGGATTATCTTGCTCGCATTAACAATGTCGTTCGCCGATGACGAGATAATGCAGCCGATCCCGATTCGATCGAGCGTCCGCTTGATCGAATTCAGATTTCCCGTTCCGTAATCGACGATGGTGCATTTTTGTGATCTCACAGATTTCTCGTGCGCTTTCGTGGGAGTTCGTGGTTTCAGTTCTTAAAGAGTAGCCCAACCAAAAATATACGGAATTCACCGAAAGAAATATTAAGACGCTGCGCCGGCGCCAATGGCTTCGCGTAGCTACGCCGTTCACGGCGTGGATCGGTTACGCTCCTGATGCCGAGCCCGTTTCAACGGGCTTATCGACTAAAAGGACGTTGAAACGCCCTCTTCGATTCTTGTTCGAATCTGCCCACGTCCTTAAGGACGTGGCTATGCTCAAACGCCGTGCGATTAGCTTTCAAATAGAACCATGAAAAAAAATCCACGGAATCGATTACGCGTTTGCTACTTTGCCGACTTGGGCCGCGATTATCTCTTCGCAGATTTGAGGGAGGCTCTTTGTAATATTCCAGTTGGGATAATGGCTCTTTAGTTTTGACAGGTCAGAAATATAACAAATATGGTCGCCGATGCGGTTCTTGTCACTGTATGTAGAGTCGAGTTTCTTCCCGGTCATGTCCTCGACCATCGTGATGCACTCCATCATCGAGGCGCTGTTATCGCGACCGCCGCCGAGATTGTAGACCTCGCCGGCACGCGGTGACTTGATGAATTCTTCGAATGCTCGGACGACATCAAAACTATGGATCTGATCGCGGACCTGTTTACCTTTGTAGCCAAAGATCGTGTATTTGCCGCCGGTCACGATCTGCTTTACGAGATACGACAAGAAACCGTGGAGCTCGACGCCTGAGTGCGAGGGCCCGGTCAAACATCCGCCGCGAAAAATGCCGACCGGCATGTTGAAATATTTTCCGTACTCCTGGGCCATCACATCGCCCGCAGTCTTAGAGGCACCAAACAGCGAGTGAAGTGTCCGGTCGATGCGGCACTCTTCAGTTATGCCGTTGTAATCCTTCGGATCAGCGTAGTCCCAACGAGTCTCGAGTTCATTCATCGGCAGTTCATTCGGCGAGTCGCCATAAACCTTGTTTGTGCTGACGTGCACGAAGGGCGATTCCGGAAAATTCTGCCGCGTTGCTTCCAGCAAATTCACCGTACCGACGGCATTAACATCGAAATCCATCAAAGCGATCTCGGCTGCCTTGTCATGCGAAGGCTGCGCCGCGCAGTGAATGATCGCGTCGAACTTGTTCTCGCCGAAAAAC
>JBBKXD010000156.1:0-4945 GCA_037969295.1 Pyrinomonadaceae bacterium
GGATAGAGTATCTGACTTCGAATCAGAGGGTCGCAAGTTCGAATCTTGCCGGGTGTACCATCTTAAATTTCAAATTTGAGATTTGAAATTTCAGACAGAGAGCTAGAGTTCAGATTGTGAATTGAAATTTCAAAGTTCAGACTGAAAGCGAGATTTGAAATTTCAAATTTGAGATTTGAAATTTCAGACAGTAGCTGAGACTGAATCAAATATCGGGAATCCAAAATTCCCTGTCGTTGGTCCCCAACTTCTTCAACCCGAGCCCCGGAAGCTCGACTTCGCGAACACCAAGAAAAGTAAAATGCGGAAGGTCGGTCACGACTGTCTGATACCAAAACTGTCTAGCGAGAATCTGCCGAACTCGAGCGTCGTCGTGCTGGGCGATATCGAAAGCGAGCAAAGAGAGATGCTGCGATGCACCGGGCGGGGCGACTGAATAAATAATCGACTTTGAAAGGTCCTTTGCAAAGAAGATCCCATTCTCTTCGAGAGCGAACACTTCGGGCACTTGCTCAAAGGCCTTCAACCCACGAATACTGTCGGCCTGTTCCAGAGTCATCCTTCCCTGCTGTACCCAATGAACGAGCGCCGGTTCGACGCGACTATTCCAAAGCTCGATCGTGTCGTTATAGTTTCGTCGAGCCGAATCTGCGCCGCGCGGCGTGATCGATAATCCCGCGGCACCGGCTTCGGCTATCGCGTCCAGCAATTTATCCATTGCGCGAGCTTGCAGCTCAAGCGAATGCTCGCCGATCGTGCGCCGTGCAATATTCAGTTGTGACTGAAACGCGGTGACATCCGATTCGTCCCTGAATACCACTTTGTTCGGTGCCAACACACCGCCTCGGGCGACGAAAACCGCACCATACTCGCGAAAAAGCCTCTGCTGTGCGGCATCAGAGCCGAGAACAAAACCCGAAGGCAGATTTTGCAAAAACATACTGTCGTTCTGAGGTTGGTGATCCGTCATATTAAATCGTCGATGACGATAGCATAACGGCAATTCCTTGTCGTCACCAGACGTCTGCCGCTACAATTCTTGAATGCAGACGGTGTTGCAAAAGGCGAAGCGGATTGTTTTCGTGATCTATCTGATCGCGATTCACGCCGTGATCTTATATTTGGTAGGTGAGCGGGTTGTACATCGCTTCACCTCTCTCGTACCTCTCGATGAGTCCTCAGTTTCCGGCCCCGAAGAGAACGTGGCCATACCGACACCGATTCTCGTTCCCGAATCTTTCGGCGATTCGACAGATGCCAACGTAAATACAAACGGCAACCTCAACCCTCCGTCCGGCTCTGCAAACGTTATGTCATCGGGATTCATTATTCCCGTGGCCGGCGTCCGCCCGGATCAGTTGATCGACACGTTCTCGGCATCGCGATCGGTGGGACGTTATCACGACGCGATCGATATTCCCGCCGCTGCCGGCACGCCTGTCGTCGCAGCGGCCGACGGCGAGATTGTAAAGTTCTTTGACAGCGAGCGCGGGGGCATCACAATTTACCAACTGACGGCCGACCGAAGATTCGCTCTGTACTACGGGCATTTGCAGAGACGAGCTGACGAGATTTCCGTCGGGATGCAGGTAAGAAAAGGTACGACGATCGGATTCGTCGGCGACACCGGAAACGCCGGTGCAGGTAACTTTCATCTTCACTTTTCCATCGCCATTATCACCGACCCAAAGCACTTTACTTCAGGAACCTACATTAATCCCTATACGGTTTTGCGCTCTGGCCAATACCTCCAGTAGGTGATTCACGATCAAGGAACACCACTTGCTCAATGGATTCGTATGTACGAAACACGAACAGGATTCTTCTGCGCCCAGTCGATTCGATTCCTACGCACATTATCGATCTCGGCGGCTCTTGTCTTAGCTGCTGCCATCTTTGGAGCTTGTGTTCCAAACCAACCGGGTAATAACTCCGCAGTTCCAGCGTCGAACGCAAATATTAACGCTGCTGCTTCAAATGCGAACTCCAATACAGAAACCTCGCAGGCGGATTTGCAAAATGTACCGGTAACGCTCCCCGTACTCGACGCACTTTTCGCCGATGATTCCTTCGTTAATGAGGTTCGCAAATCGGTGCAGCCGAGCGATGAAGAACTTGACAAGCTCAAGAACGCGGCTCGCGATGCTGTCCTCAAGCTAACCGAGAGCGGTTCGGACGATAGCGAGCGCTCGACACGAGCATCTATCGCAAAAGCCGAAAAACAGGTAAACGACATTCTCGGCAAAGATAAGGGTACAAAGTTTCTGAATCTTGCACGGACGCATTGGTCCGGGGGCGAGAGCGGCGGCGTCGCGAAGCCTAATTCCGTCCCGACCGACACCCGGATCGTTGTAAACGCACCGGCCTACCGGATGGATCTTTTCCAGGATGGAAAGCTAGTTAAAAGTTATAAGGTCGGTATCGGCTATCCCGAGTTTCCACTTCCGACGGGCCTGCGAACGGCAAAGTCGATAATATTCAATCCGACATGGACGCCGCCGGACGAACCGTGGGTCAAAGGCGATTTCAGTCCGGGTAAAAAGGTCGAAGCAGGCAGCAAACAGAATCCGCTTGGCTTTATAAAGATCCCGATCGGTTTACCGTCGCTGATACACGGCGGAAAGGACCCGAGCCGACTTGGCAACTTCGCATCGCACGGTTGCGTTGGATTGACGAACAATCTGATTCAGGATTTCGCGGGTGAGATCTCAAAGCTAGGTGGGTCGCCTCTCACCCTCGATCAGATCAAGGGATATGAGAAGAAACGTGCCGAGACGACCGATTACGATCTTTCGCAACCGGTTCGCGTCGAGTTGCGATATGAAACGATCGTTGCCGAAGACGGAAAGCTCCACATCTTTCGCGACGTCTACGAGCACGGTACGAATAATGAAGAAAATCTCGCTCGCGTCCTTGAAGCTTATGGACTATCGATGAACGATCTGTCAGCCGCCGAGCAGACAAAGGTCAAAGATGCCTTGAAGAAAATGGCGATCGACGCCTTAGGCAAGCCGGTTGAAGAGGAAGATTCTTCTAACAAGAAACCTGCCACGAGCGCAAAAGTTACCCGGAACGTTAAAGGCGACAAAGAAGTGGTTGTTAATATCGCCGCCCTCAAAGGTAAGGGTTACCCGTCACCTGTAAATATCAATTCGTAAGATTCAGGGCCACGGGTGTCGACGACAGATTCGGCACCCAATATTTTCTCCCACCTTTTGAAACGGCGATCAAGCCACGGGCGGGGAGCTCGGACTCAGGATATCCGAGGAACGTGAAATGTACCGGATCATCGACGACGGTCTGGAACCAGCCGTTTCGGTTGAGGATAGAACGGACTGTCGGATTCCAAAATTCTGTTACATCTACCGCAAGAAGTGCGAGATGTTGCGATGTGCCCGGGGGGGCCGTCGAAGTCAAGATCGACCGCGTTCGGTCCGTACTAAAAAAGATGCCTAGCGACTCCCATTCAAGAACCTTGGCGACCTTTCCCCATATATCCATCCGAGCCAACAGGTCGCGATCGGCGGACGATAACCGCCCTTTTCTGATCCAAAACTCCATCGCCGGAAAAACCCGCGAATTCCAGAGCATCAGCGTATCGCCATACGAGCGGCCGCCAGCGATCGAGCCGTCCAGAGGCGTGATTCGTAAGCCTATTGCGCCGGCTTCAGCGATCGCTAAAGCAAGAGCGTCGGATGCACCGGCTTGAAGATCAATCCGTACCCCATTCATGTCCAACGATTTCTTCCGGAGTTTTCGGTGATATCTCAGGACGTCACCTTCACCTTTGTGAACGCACGTCGGCGGCAGCACTACGGACTCGTTCGCGACGAACATCGAGCCGTAACTTTCAAGGACCCGCCGCGAAACAACATCGCTTGAAACCTGACAAAAGTTTTCGAATTTCCATTCCCCGCCCTTCAGCTCCGACGACAAACGCTTTTCTACTACATTGTTAAAATCGACGGGCTTCAACGGCTGGGCGAGACCCGCGGGTGAGGCGACGATCAATAACAGAAAGATAAATGTGACTGGAATGGAATCCTGAAGGAGTGGGTTCATGATTCAAGGTCAGGCCGATGCTTTCCGCCCCGCTCTTCAATGTGCTGCCGTGCGTGCTCGGCAAGGTGCAGGTACTCATTTCGAATCTCGTCGAGTTGCTTCTCGTCCATTTCCTCGAGATCCAGCACCTCGTTTCTCGCCCCGCGGAGCGACCGAATGATCTCATCGAGCTTTATCTGAAGCGCCTCAGTATCGCGGTTCTGTGTGTTCTGAATGAGAAATACCATAAGAAAAGTAATGATCGTCGTTCCGGTATTGATAACCAGTTGCCAGGTGTCGCTGAATCCGAACACTGGCCCGGTGACCGCCCAAATAACTATTACCGCGAACGCCAATATGAACGTTTTCGGTCGCCCGGTTAGCGCCGCGATCCAGCGAGAGAATCGTGCAAATATCGTCGTCTTGTGTCCGGTTGCCATTACACTCCTCCCCCCGGTTCAAACTCGCGAACGATGGCGTTGACCGCATCGATATGATCCTTCATGTATTCATCCCGGCCCACAAACGGAACGCGGCGCCTGATTGTTTCATAGATCTCTCGAGTCCCTTCACCGAGCTTTTTATCCGCCCCGATCGATTTGCGCCGTAGGTCGACCGCCTGTGCGGCACATAATAACTCGAGCGAAAGGATGTGCTCCAGATTTTCCCCAACTTGCCTCAGCTTGAGCGCCGCAGTCGCTCCCATTGAAACATGGTCCTCAACGTTCGCTGAGCTCGGGATCGTATCGACACTCGCCGGATGTGCGAGTATCTTGTTCTCCGTACAAAGTGAAGCCGCGGTGTATTGCACTATCATAAAGCCCGAATTTAATCCGCCGAACTCTGTAAGAAATGCTGGAAGGACATGTGCGTTCGAGGCTTCGTCCGTCAGGCGCATAATACG
>JBBKXD010000157.1:0-13447 GCA_037969295.1 Pyrinomonadaceae bacterium
GCCGCGACACCCAGGATCTGCGAAAGAGCGAACGACGTCACGCCCTGGATCAGCGTCGAGATACCGATAGCGAGGGCGATCCATTTGATCAGGCTGTAGTTTCGATTGGTGAAAACCTCATCACCGATGTATTTGGTCGACGCTGGCAGGACCATTCCGGCAAGCCGCGATACGAGCATTAGCACACTGCCGAACGCAAGCCGCCACCGGGCATTCCAGATTATCCTTCTGGCCTCGGCCCAGGCGCTCGAGTAGTTGATCTTTTTCTTATCCGTTTTTTCTTCTGCCACTTTGGGCATAGTCTGATTTTCACACTGCCCAATGTCAAATATGAAAGAGTTGCAACGGTCGCAACTCTTCGAAACGCGTCAAGAAACAAACGCGGCAAATCAAATTAGGACAATTCTAGAATGGGCAGTTCCCCGGATTCGGAGCGTCAATGCGAAAATTGTTTTGCGGAGCCGGAAGCGGCGGCGGCGGCGGGACGTCAAAATACGTCGCCCAGATTTCCAGATTATCGGTCGTGCTTTCGTTCCGGGCGATGTGAACATGGCCCTGTCCGCTATCGACAAATGCCTGGCCCGCCGAGTAGGTCCGCTCGGTGCAACCCGGATCGCCACCGTCGTAAAAAGACATCGTACCCGACTTGATCAGGACGACGACAGGTCCAGGATGACTATGCCAACCCGTATGGCCACCAGGTCCAATGACAATTTGCTGCATTAAGGTCTGCTGCGCATCGGGCACGTGAATAACTTCCTGTCCGACTCCTTTTACCTTGAACTTGATGTCGGTGGGGTTGGCGAAATCGGCTCGGACGAAGACTGGAGCGCTAAGAATTCCTGAGCCCGGTGTCATTAGCGCCGCCCCGGCCGCGGTGGTAATAGCGGCGATTATAATGAAAAACGCCAATTTGTGTCTAGCGAAGGTCGATGCGGTCTTCCAAGTGATTGTTTTATTCATATTTTCTCCTTGTTTTGGATTGAAAGAAACTTCCCTCTACTTAATAGCGCGACAGCTTCTCCAAAGGGAGGTCAAATTAATCGGAAAATAATCAGCTTGCAGGTATTGCGACCGATGATGGGCGGATCTGAATCGGTAGACGCCACGAGTGACGACGATAGTTAGCGGTAAGATTGTTTATCATTTTAGACTGGCGGCCTTCGCATATCTAACTGCGATCATTCGATGACGCATTCGCTACAATGACATAATTCCCTGCCTTATAGCTTTTCTGACCGATGGTAGAATTAATCGAATGGACGCTGAATCCGATTCTGGGCTTTCGCTGAAATGCCCCACCATCAAAATTAGAATCGCAAATCCTAGTACCGAGAAATTAGTAGTGCCGTCTTTTCCACAGTATTGCCTCCTGATTTATTTTATTGAGAGAAATGTTCCTCTATCTTTTGCGCGACGATTTCGGCAGAAAGAAGAGGACAATTGATTGGGTAGTGTCTTATTTCCGAAGACACTACAATTAATTGGAAATGATTGACTTTTACAATAAAAGGGCATAGTTTCAGGCTTAAATTCGAGTTCGTCCCGACATAAAAACGGGTCAGCATCATGGCGAATGAATCGAGTCCGGAAATGGGAATTACAGAAATGTTGCGCGATTGGAGTGAGAATCGGCGTAACGAACCGGGTGATGCATTGCTCGAACTCGTCTACGCTGAGTTGCATGATCAGGCGCATCGTCATTTAAGAAAGGAACGCCCCGGACACACCCTTCAAACCACCGGCCTGGTTCACGAGGCCTATCTCAAGCTTAGCAAGCAAAAAAATGTTTCGTGGGAAAGTCGCTCGCACTTTTTTGCCGTCGCTGCGACCATGATGCGACGGATCTTGATCGATTACGCCAAAACCAAACATCGGTTGCGGCGCGGCGGGGTGCACAGCGACCTGCCGCTTGAAGAGGCTTTGACGATCAGCGTCAGCGAAACCAATTTTGACTTGCTCGCGCTCAACGAAGTCTTGAATAGGCTCGCTGCGAAAGACAAGCATCTTGCCAAAGTCGTCGAGCTTCGATTTTTTAGCGGTCTCGACGTCGTGGAAACGGCTGACGTGTTGGGCATTTCCGAATCAACCGTCAAACGCGATTGGCAAATGGCAAAGGCCTGGCTTCACCGCGAATTGACTAAATAGAGTTTGACCGGAGCGCCCCTTCCAAGCAATGAGCGTCTTTCGACGCTAACATCTGCGTTATAATTTAATGAGCGTATTGCACACTCTACGCGCTTATGCATGGGGACGCCCGGCGCTCCTGTCCTATTAACAAGTGACGGACGGAAACTGGCCAAAGGTAAGAGAGATTTTCGATTCAGCGCTGCGTCGGCAGCCGGAGGAGCGCCGAAGGTTTGCCGTCAAGGCGTGTGGTGATGATAAAACTCTGCTCGCCGAGGTCGAATCCCTTCTGTCATCGCTGGACGGCGCAGATAGTTTTATGGAAACGCCCGCCGTCGCCAAAGTCGCAGACGTGATGGAAGCCGAAGCGAAATATCTCGAAAAAGGTCAGATGTTAGGGCGTTATGAGATAATCAAACAAATCGGCGCAGGCGGCATGGGCGAGGTATATCTCGCTAAAGATCAGAAGCTCGACCGCCAGGTTGCTGTTAAAATCCTCAACGAAAAATTGGGCAAGGACGAATCCAACCTCAATCGTTTTGTACGGGAAGCGAAAGCCGCCTCCGCATTGAACCACCCGAATATTCTCGTCATCCACGAAATCGGCGAATCCGACAAAACGCATTACATCGTCAGCGAATTTATTAATGGCGATACTCTCCGTGAAACTTTCAAGTCGAAAACCCTGGAACTGGCCGAGGTCCTGGACATCGCAATTCAGATCGCTAACGCGCTTTGCGCCGCCCACGAAGCTCGCCTGATTCACCGCGACATCAAACCGGAAAACATAATGATCCGTCCTGACGGATTCGTCAAAGTTTTGGATTTTGGATTGGCAAAACTTGTGGAGCAGCAGAACAGATCCGTTCTCGGTTTGGAAGACTCGACCGCCCTCCAGAATCACACTGCAAGGGGCGTTATATTGGGAACGGTCAATTACATGTCGCCGGAACAGGCAAAGGGCGAAAAAGTCGATCAGCGGACGGACATCTTCAGCCTCGGCGTAGTGCTTTACGAGATGATCACGGGGAAAGCACCATTTGCGGGCGATTCAATCCCTGAGACTTTTGCCAAGCTGATCGAGCATGAACCGGAGCCGATAAGAACCTACGTCTCGGGCGTTCCGGATGAGATCGTGCAGATCATCTCAAAAATGCTCGAAAAGGCCCCTGAGAATCGCTATCAATCAGTACGCGAAGCCGCAGATGACTTGAAGGCATTAGATAGCAGCCTTTCGGGCTCATTCTTAGAAAGGTCGCCGCAACGGATCAGCGAAAATCGGACCGCAATAATGCAGCAATCCACGAGGGGCGGAGCCAATACAACGGCTGAAAACACCGAATCACGCGGTCGATGGTATCGACGCTGGCCGGTGATGGTCGCCCTCGGCGTGCTGTTACTCGGAAGCATCGGCCTTGGCGGATATTTCTGGCGGCAAAGGGCGGGTCTATCAAATGAGATAAGGTCAGTTGCGGTTATGCCGTTTGTTAATGAAACTGGCGATCCGCAGGTCGAGTATCTGTCAGACGGAATGACGGACGCGCTGATCAGTAGTTTGTCCGAGCTCCCGAACCTAAAGGTGAAGGCCCGAACATCTGTCTTTCGATACAAAGGAAAAGAGATCGATCCAAAGACCGTCGGCAAAGAGCTTGGCGTACAGGCGATAATCAATGGGCGCGTGGCGCAGCGGGATGCTCGGACGAGTGTGACATTAGAGGTGGTCGATACGGAGACAGAGGATGTGATATTCAGCACGAAATATGACAGGCCGCAGTCCGAGCTTATTACGCTGCAAAGCGACATTGCCCGCGATGTTTCGCGCAAACTAAAAAGCAAGCTTTCGGGAGCCGAAGAGGCAAAAGTCACGAAAACCCATACTGCCGATCCCGAGGCCCTTCAGCTATATCTTCAAGGCCAGTTCTATCGGTACAAAGGCGGCCGCAGCAACGTGCTGCGCGCCACCGACTATTTCAATAAAGCTATTGAAAAAGACCCTAATTACGCCCTCGCGTATGCCGGTCTCGCTTTGAATTATAGTTCCTATGACCTTTACAACCTTGTGCCTGACTGGGCGAAAGCAAGGGCGGCGGCCAAACGCGCACTCGAGCTTGACGATTCGCTTGCTGAGGCACACCTTGCCGTGGGGGATGTTCGTCGTGCGATCGAATTGAATCCCGATTATGCTGAGGCACATGTCGCCCTCTGTATTAATCTCACGATGACAAAGCGTTTTGATGAAGGAATAACCGAATGCAGTAAAGCTCACGAATTGGACCCCTCATCCGTCGTTGTAACTACGCGTCTGGGGGCGGCGTATTTCTTCGCCCGCCGCCCCGACGAAGCCATCGAGATGTTGACGCGAGCGCATGAAATGGATCCAACCCTGTGGGTACCTTTAGGATACCTCGGTGCCGCCCAAACGCTAAAAGGCCAATACACTGAGGCCGCTGCTACGTTTCGGAAAGCCATCCAAATCAGTGATGGCAGTCCTAATGCCAAGTCCCACTTGGCGTATGCCCTGGCAAAGGCGGGACAGCGTGATGAGGCCCTGAAATTGATCGATGAGCTGAAGCGTCTGGCGGAGCACGAACATATTGGTACTTTCCACTTTGCGGTACCCTACATAGGCCTCGGCAATAAAGATGAAGCCTACTTCTGGTTGGGAAAGGGAATCGATGATGGCAGCATAGGATTTAGTACGCTTGATGTGCACCCCTGGTTTGACGATCTGCGCTCCGACCCTCGATTCAAGGCGCTGCTGATACGAACCAATCCGCCGGAGTCATGAATCAGGCGTCAACTATGAAGTTATTGTTGCATGTCAGGCGCACGGATGTTACATCGTATGGTGGCCCTCATGCCCCGCGGATTGAGGCACTTGTCCCGGCCATGAACCGATTCTTTGACAAGACCCTTGGGCCCGTTGGGGCGGAAATGATCAAAGTTGGGACCGGCCTTCCCGCTGCGTAGATAGTGGCCCGTCACTTGGACGAATACAGGCAATGCCGCCTTACATGCGGCCGCTTTGATGCTGTGCGGACGTTGGTTAAACTACGTCTTAACTAGATCGCAATGAAACAAAAATATAGATGAAATAAAGCACCGGATCGGTCAGGAGGTCACACTTAAGGCTGGCTTTATAATTTACGTTCGAGCGGTAAGCTCGTGTTTTTGCAGGTTCGCGATGGGACGGGTGTTGTTCAGTGCGTTGTTTTTAAGGGCAACGACGAGGAAGTGTTTGAGAAGGCGAAAGCGCTGGGACAGGAGTCTTCGATAATCGTGACGGGCACGGTAAAGACGGATGAGCGTTCCTCTTCTGATCGAAGCTAAACAGGAATACGAAAAGTTAGAGTGAGAATTGATGATAGAAAGATTGGAAACATATAAGCGAAAAGTAATGACCTCGAAACACTGGCAGCAATTAAAACAATCGTCCGCAAATAGATATGGCGGATAATAGTTGGCAAAAGGTGAGAGAGATTTTTGACTCGGCTTTGCGGCAAAAGCCGGATGAACGTCGTAGATTCGTTCAAGAAGCCTGCGGCAATAACAAAACTCTGCTCGCCGAGGTCAAGTCGCTTCTCTCATCGCTGGAGAGCGCTGAGGAGTTTATGGAAGTGCCCGCCGTCGCCGGTGTCGCCGATGTGATCGAAACGAATGGCAACGAGCTCCAAGAAGGCGACTGTTTAGGGCATTACGAGATCGTCCGGCAAATCGGAGCAGGCGGAATGGGCGAAGTTTATCTTGCCGGCGATAAGAAACTTGAGCGACAAGTCGCGGTTAAAATCCTCAACGAACAATTAAGTAGTGACAACGCAAACCTGCAGAGATTTATCCGCGAAGCCAAAGCCGCCTCAGCCTTGAACCACCCGAATATTCTCGTCATCCACGAAATTGGCGAATCCGAGGGGGCGCATTACATCGTCAGCGAGTTTATTAATGGCGATACTCTGCGCGAGATTTTCAAGTCCAAAACCCTGGTACTGTCGGAGGTCCTGGACATTTCAATTCAAATCTCTAATGCGCTATGTGCCGCCGGCGAAGCTCGCCTCATCCACCGCGACATCAAACCGGAAAACATAATGATCCGTCCGGACGGATTCGTGAAAGTTCTGGATTTTGGCTTGGCGAAACTTGTCGAGCAGAAGAACAAATCTATTCTCGGTTTGGAAGACTCGACTGCCTTACAGAATCACACCGGCAAGGGCGTGATAATGGGCACGGTCAATTATATGTCGCCGGAGCAAGCAAAAGGCCATCGGGTCGACCAGCGTACGGACATTTTCAGCTTGGGTGTCGTGATCTACGAAATGATCGCTGGAAGGACGCCCTTCGGCGGCGAGTCGGTTTCGGAGACCCTTGCCAATTTGATAAACGCGGAACCGCAACAGCTCGCGCGCTATTCATCCACTGTGCCTGATGAGTTGCAGCGGATCGTCTCGAAAATGCTTCGCAAGAATACGGACGTACGTTATCAAACGATGAAAGACGTCCTCACGGATTTGAAAGATCTTCGAGAGAACCTGTCAGTCGAAGACAAATCGACACGCTATGCTTTGAACGGAAGCGAAAACCCTACCGCTGTTTTACAAGCCACCACAGCAGGCGCTAACAAGACAACCGGTGAAACACAAATCACCTCTTTGCAGACAGTCAAACAGCACAAGTCACTCGCTGCGGCTGCGTTGGTAATATTGCTTGTCGGCGCGATCGGTCTCTGGTTCTTCGCAAATCGTTCGACGAATAATACAAAACGAATCGAGTCTATCGCGGTCCTGCCGCTCGAGAATCTTTCCGGTGATCCCTCGCAGGATTATTTCGCCGACGGAATGACGGAAGCACTCATTGGTAATCTCTCGCAGATCGGCTCGCTGAAAGTTATCTCCCGAACGTCCGTAATGAGGTACAAAAAGTCCGGGAAATCGATTCCGGAGATCGCAAGAGAACTAGGAGTGGACGGGATAATCGAAGGCTCAGTGCAGCGTTCGGCGGATCGGATCCGCATAACGACGCAATTGATCCATGCGGCTACGGATTCTCCTATCTGGACAAAGAGTTATGAACGACCGGTGTCAGATATTTTGCAGCTTCAAAGTGAGATCGCCCGAGCCGTCGCCAACGAGATCCGCGTACAGCTAACGCCGGACGAGCAGAGGCGCTTTGCCAAAACTCAGTCGATCGATCCACGTGCGACCGAGGCATTCTTGCTTGGCAGACACTATTTCCATTCCTGGACGCGGCAGAGTGAGCGGCAGGCAGTGGAGCAATTCCAGAAGGCTGTCAGTATCGAACCCGAGTATGCTGAAGCATGGGCCGGTCTCGCCGACGCTTGGCAAGTTCTGGGCATCGTGGGAGGTATTGGCTTCGGGGAGGCCGAAAAACCGGCAAGGGAGGCGGCACTAAAGGCGCTCGAGCTGGATCCTGAAAACTCCGCCGCTCACATATCAATCTGCTTTATTCGTAATAACTATGACTTTGATTGGTCCGGAAGCGAAAGCGCGTGTAAGCGCGGGATCGAACTGGATCCCAACAACGCCAAGGGCCATTTCGCTTATGCGTATATGCTGGCGCGGGTCGACAGATGGGACGAAATGGCTGAGCAGATGGAAATCGCCATGCGCCTCGACCCGGCTGAGCCATGGTGGCCGTCAGTTTACGGAAATATGTTGATCCAGGCGCGCAGGTTTGAAGAAGCCGAAAAGTATCTCAAGCGTTCGACTGAGATCGATCCGACCTGGGCGTCAGGGTACGCTGTTCTGTCGGACCTTTACGTGGAGACCGGGAGATTTGCTGAAGCTATTAAGCTGGCGGAACAACGCGGGTACGGCCCTCTATCGATGGCATATATATATGCCCGTAAAGGCGATCGCCAAAAAGCACTGGACTTTCTGAATCGGTCACCTGATCAAGACCAGTTTAAGTTGGCACTTCTATATACCGCCTTGGACGACTTCGACAAAGCTTTCGCGGCTTTGAACAACAGTCTTGACCGGCGCGACGGGTTGAATGGCTACGCCAACTACCTCGTGCTCGACAAACTAAAATCGGATCCGCGCTGGAAGGAGGTTTCGCGACGGATGAACCTCCCTGCAAAATCGTAGATCAATACACGGCGACTCACGTGACATCCGGAAAACCCGCTCCAAAATCTCACTCCATTTTTGCGAAAGGCTCCCTTTCCGCTAGAATCTCCTCTTTAGTATTCATTTATATTTCAATCGATGAACCAGACATACATCAACAAACTACAGGATCGCATCGGCGAAGACGTGACGCTAAAAGGCTGGCTCTACAACACGCGTTCGAGCGGCAAGCTCGTGTTTTTACAGCTTCGCGATGGAACCGGCATCGTCCAGTGCGTTGTCTTTAAAGGCAACGACGAAGTCGTTTTCGAGAAGGCGAAATCACTTGGCCAGGAGTCCTCCATAATTGTGACGGGATCCGTTAAGGCGGATGAGCGATCATCGCTCGGCGTCGAGGTAGACGTGAAAGATATCGAGATACTGCAGAACGTTCACGACTATCCGATCACTCCGAAGGAACACGGGACCGAGTTCCTGATGGACAACCGGCATCTTTGGATCCGTTCGAAAAAGCAGCATGCCGTCCTCAAAGTGCGCCACACGGTCATCAAGGCGGTCCGCGATTATTTTGACGACAACGGTTTTACGCTTGCGGATACACCGATCTTCACACCGGCGGCATGCGAGGGCACTACGACGCTGTTTGAAGTCGATTATTTCGGCGACGATAAAGCTTATCTCACGCAATCGGGCCAGCTCTACAACGAAGCCACGGCTGCGGCGTTCGGTAAATCATACGCGTTCGGCCCGACGTTTCGTGCAGAAAAATCGAAGACGCGACGTCATCTGACGGAGTTTTGGATGGTTGAGCCTGAGGTTGCGTACGCCGGTTACGAAGACATGATGGATCTCGGGGAGGGTTTGATCCTCGCGATCGTCGAGCGGGTTTTGAATGATCGGCCCGAAGAACTGAAGACGCTTGAGCGCGATACGTCTGTTCTCGAAGCGATTGCGGCTCCGTTTCCGCGTCTGCACTACGACGACGCCGTGAAGATGCTGCAGGAAGGCTACGATATGGAACGCCGGCATCCTGCCGGCACGGCAGATGAAGAAGATGCCGGCAAGATGCCGGCGTTCCAGCAACGTTTCGAATGGGGCGGCGATTTCGGCGCTCCCGATGAAACATATCTATCGAGCCAGTTCGGCAAGCCGGTTTTCGTCCATCACTTCCCCGCCGCGATCAAAGGATTTTATTTCGAAGTCGACAAGGACCGTCCCGAATGCGCGCTTGGTATCGACCTGCTCGCACCCGAAGGGTACGGAGAGATCATCGGCGGCGGCGAACGGGCCGCGAACCTCGACTATCTGATCGAGCAGCTCAAGGCCCACGATCTGCCGCAGGAAACGTTCGAGTGGTATCTCGATCTTCGACGATACGGAAGCGTTCCGCACGCCGGCTTCGGCATGGGTATCGAACGGACGGTCGCCTGGATGTGCGGCATCGAACACGTCCGGGAGACGATTCCGTTTCCGAGGATGTTGTATAGGTTGAGACCGTAAAAGATGCCTGATGTCATTGTCATCGCTGGACCGAACGGAGCGGGAAAATCAACCCTTGCTCCTGCACTCTTGCGAGATACATTCGGCATACTCGAATTCGTAAACGCGGACACAATTGCAGAGGGATTGTCCGCCTTCGCTCCAGAGGACGCGTCGTTTGACGCCGGGCGCGTGATGCTTGGACGTTTGCATGAGCTTGCAGCGGCCGGCAAGGACTTCGCTTTCGAAACAACGCTCGCTTCACGTTTCTACGCTACGTGGTTGCGGGAACTTAAAGGCTCCGGCTACCGAGTTAACCTCGTCTTC
Organism: Pyrinomonadaceae bacterium; assembly: GCA_037969295.1. Taxonomy (GTDB): domain Bacteria; phylum Acidobacteriota; class Blastocatellia; order Pyrinomonadales; family Pyrinomonadaceae; genus OLB17. The sequence continues at coordinate 10,017 of JBBKXD010000157.1, forward strand.
TTGTGGCTGGAGGACGCCGAATTGGCCGTGGAGCGCGTCCGTGCCCGGGTTCGCGCGGGCGGACATGACATTCCTGAGATAACTATCAGGCGTCGTTACGAGCGTGGTCTTCTCAACCTTTTCGGGCTTTACCTTCCCGTCGCCGATTCCTGGCGAGTTTTTAATGCCTCGGCTAAAATACCCAAAGAAACTGCTCGATATTCTGAAACGGAGGGCGAGACGATCTTCAACGAGGCTATATGGAAAAAGATAAAAACATAGCGAACGCTAGAGAAGACCTGTTCGACAAGCATCGTGACGAGATCACGCCGGCCTACCAACGTGCCGTCCGCGAAGCGCTTCTGCGGCACAAGAAAGCCGGCAACTCTGTCGCAGTTTCCGAGGACGGGAAAGTTGTGATCCTGCAGCCGGAAGAAATAGATCTCGACTGATGTGCGGTATTGAACAGGTCCGCGAGACGATCCCGTTCCAACGATGTTGTATAGATTGAGGTCTTGAACACGGATATGTATAAACACATTTGCGCCATAGCCCTTCTCTTGTTCCTCGCATGTTGTGTCATCGGTCAAGACGATTGGCACAAGTATCCCTTCCGCGATCTTGCAACTGTTATTGCAGGTGAACAGGCGCTCTATAATGTGGCCGCCAAGGCGGATATGGTTATTTCGGCACAACCTTTTCCGTCAAAAACCCGGGTAACTTTTACTGGTAAGAAACGAGCAGTAAGCGAATACGGTAAGTCTTATATAAAGATCTGGAACGAATCGCGTGGTATGCCGGCAAGCAATGCGAACTTGCTACTCGAAGAGTTTCTGTTTCTTGAAAGAGGAACCGAGCACTGGATGCCGGTCGTAAAGGGGACAGCACAATCGATCGAGAAGAACTTACGACCGGGCGAAGAAATTATTATTTATTACTTTTACCTCGGAGGGTTCAATCCGAAATTGCTGCAGTCCAGAGATACATCGGGGGAGCCTGAATCCGATACAATGCGTTGGTTGTTTGCGGTTGAAAGGGCAGAAACGGTGGGCTCAAGTTTTGCCCTTATGCGCCTCGAGAACGTCATCGGGCAGAATCAGGAGATGCCTGGAAAGAGCGGAGACATCTGGTTTGATTCACGCCAAAAAAAGGCGAAAGCAAAGGTCGTGTTTACGGGCGAGATTCGTGAGATCTCCGGAAGGCGACGACAACTCAGGGATCTATGGTTTGAAAAAGGTGGTGCGCCTCCGGGGACTTCGCAATTGATGCAAAGTGAAGGACTTTTCAAGGAGGGCGACAAGGAACATTGGATAATACTGCGCAATCAAACTCGTGAACATCTGCAATCCTATGTCAAAAAAGGCGACACCGTATATCTAAACACAATACTCGCCGGGGCTATCAGCAACTCCGGCAGAATCGAATGGATTTTTATGTCGGGCGAATACTCGACGTTCTAATCGATAGATCGAAGATATGTCTACATACGCCGCAAAGATCTACTGGAAAAATGATTCTCCCGAGACGTTCACTAAGAACCGTTACACGCGCGGGCACATATGGTCGTTTGACGGCGGGATCGAAGTGCCCGCATCGTCATCGCCGCACGCCGTTAGGGTTCCGTTCTCAATTGAAGAAGCTGTCGATCCCGAAGAGGCTCTGGTCGCCGCCACGGCGTCTTGTCACATGCTGACGTTTCTTTGGGTTGCTGCGAAGAAGGGTTTTGTGATCGACGCTTATGAAGATGCGGCCGTCGGTGAGCTGACGACGGGCGAAGACGCCAAGCAGTGGATCTCAAAGATAACCCTCGATCCGCAGATCGAATGGTCGGGCGAGACGCAACCAACCACACAAGAGATCGCCGAGCTGCATCACGCCGCCCACGATGGCTGCTACATCGCAAATTCGATCAAGTCGGAAGTGGTCGTAATCGGTTTTGAAACCAGTAACCAGTAGTCAGTCACCAGATTCCAGAAGAGCAGCCTGGCTACTGGCGACTCTAAACTGGTTACTGGAATAACACTTTCTTAGTCATGGTCACGCTCTGCTAGATCTGATCGCGTTCGGCTTTTCTTCTTCCGGGTCCCGAAGCCGGAGCTTTCGAAGCTCGCGGATCTTCGCTACCAGCTGTCTCTGATCAATCTCGATCGCCCCATGCTAGACCGCCAGCTTTCGTCCATCGACAGTCAGGTCGAAATGCGGAGTGCTCTTCGCCTGGAACCATGCCGGCTGTAATCCCATCCCGACGGCGAATTCAATCAGCTCATCGATAGTGTCGGCGATGAGATGGCACGACGGCCCATGTCGCCAACCGTAATCGCGTAGATTGTCAACGTAAATTGCCATCGAACGCAACGCGTTTATTTCTTCTTTGCCGTTTCGGTTCCGACCGATCTTGAGCCGTATCCACCCCATCTGCCGTCAAGAACACCGCCGGGCTTTAGTTCGTAACTGACAAAGCCGCATTTGCTGCCACCGAATCCTACAGCGGCCGTATCACCCTGCCTGACACCGAATCCTTCGAACGTCGAGCCGGCATTCCATGAAAACGTATAACCCGCGCCGCTCTTTTTTACAGAGAGCTTCCCTTCGTACTTTTGACCTGCCGTATTTGTTCCCCTGACATCGTATTCCGCTTCGAGCCCGTCGCCCTTTGTCCGCGTTGCTGTTTCGGTTTCGCTGTTGTCGTTACCCCAGTAGCCGGCTTTTCCGTCGAGGGTTCCGTCAGCACCGATCTTGTACAAGACAACACCACAGCCTTCGCCGCTGTCGCCGGCCGCGAAGGCTACGCCGACGGAGTCGTCCGTGCGGACGCCTACCCCGTCATACTTCTTTCCGGCCGTGTCCCAGCTAAATTGATAAACATCGCCGCGCTCTGTCACGGCCAGCGTTCCGCTATACGCACCGGCACCATTCTCGTTCATGCCAGTAACGTCATATGCTCCGCTAAGCTTGTCCGAGACGACCGGTGCAGGGGTTGCATTCTCAACGCGCACGGGCTCAGCGTCTTTGAGCTGATTACAACCAAGACCGAGAGCGGTCAATATTGCCAATGATGCGAGAGCGGACAAGTAGCATTGTTTCATGTAGTGGATCTCCGTGAGTTGATTTAGGATCGAAACGCAGCGTCATTATAACCGCCCATTGCGATAACGCATTACCGACCGCGGCCAGACAAAAGAGGGCTGAGGTTTTACCCTCAGCCCAGGAATGAAAAACAAGGAAATTGGAAGGTTCTAGTGGACGACCCAGGCCGGGACCGCAAAGTCCCCAGGCTGTCCCCAACCGGCTACAGCAGCCGTTCCGTCGCTCGAACGCCGGACCCAATATTTTGACTCGTTTGGAGTCATGCTTGATCTCCAAATAGCGATATCGGTTTTTCCATCACCGTCAAAATCGCCCGGTGTGCGAACATCGCCGGCGATTCCCCAGCGAATCGGACTGAGCCCCGT
>JBBKXD010000158.1:0-4341 GCA_037969295.1 Pyrinomonadaceae bacterium
AAGATCGGCAACGCGTGCGCGGCGCTCGGTTTTGTTCGACACCCCGTGGATCTTCAGCGGTTCCGAGACGATCGACAGAATACTAAGCCGCGGATTGAGACTCGCATATGGGTCCTGAAATATGATCTGCATCTCCCGACGCAAATCGCGCATTTCCGACGGCCCGAGTTCGAGAATGTTCTCTTCTTCGAAATAGACTTCGCCGCGAGTTGGCTCTTGCAAACGCAACAAACAGCGACCCACGGTTGATTTGCCGCATCCCGATTCCCCGACCAGGCCAAGCGTTTCACCGGGCTTGATCGAGAAAGACACGCCGTCCACCGCCTTTACAACATCGTCGCTTTTCTCAACCGGAAAATATTTGACGAGCCGCCTGACGTCAAGCAGAACACTTGTTTGTGTGCTGAGCGTTATTCCGTCCATCCTTCTTAAGCAGGGTCCAATCTTCCTTCAGTATTGCCCATCGTTCGTGATCCCGCCATCGACCGTTGATCTTGAGATAGCGCCGCGACGACCCTTCCATGACAAAACCGTTTCGTCGCAGGACGGCGATAGACGCTACGTTTCTCGGCTGAACACTCGCCTCGACACGATGGAGGCCAAGCTCCGCAAATGCATACCGCAGGGCAACATCGACGGCCTCCGTCATATATCCGTGCCCTGTATAACCGGCAAAGAGCTGATATCCGATGTAGGCATTTTGAAACAACCGACGAAAGATCTGACTAAAATTCACTGTTCCTATGATGGCGTCATCTCCGGTTCGGCAGATAAGGAAATATTCGTTCGCTTCTATTGCCGCGTCGGCAAGCATCGCCCCAAAGCGCTCTCGTGTATAGACTGAGTTAGCGTAACCGGCAAAATGCCGTTGACTTTTCCGATAGAGCTCGATCAACGCATCGCAGTCGTCACGTTCCGGAGCTCGCAGATAAACTCTTTTCGATCTCAACCTCATCGCCAGACTCCTCGTCATACAGAACGCAACGCACCTTTACGTGATTGGGCAACTTGTACAGCGGTATCTCGCCCTGCGTACATTTCTCCATCCGAAATTCGCAGCGAGGTCCAAAGTGGCAACCGGGCGGTAGATTTGTTGGACTAGGGACGACGCCGTCGATAGTTTGCAGGCGAACCGCTTTTTCGATATCACGCGCTGTCAGTTTCGGCACGGATCTAAGCAGACCTTGGGAATAAGGATGTTTCGGTTTTTCGAAGATCTCGTCTACGCCGGACTCCTCGACAATCTTTCCGGTGTACATCACGCAAACACGGTCCGCGGTTTCGGCGATTACGCCGAGATCATGTGTGATAAGCAGAATGGCAAGCTTTCGCGTTCGCCGCAACCCCTCGAGAAGCTCGAGGATCTGCGCCTGGATGGTTACGTCGAGTGCCGTTGTAGGTTCGTCGGCTATCAGCAGCTCAGGATCACACGCCAAAGCCATCGCGATCATCACACGCTGCCGCATGCCGCCTGAGAGTTGATGCGGGTAGTCGTTGGCACGGCGTTCCGGGGAAGGGATCGAGACTTCCTTCATTGCATCGATCGCCGCCGTCCAGGCTTTTTTTCGATCGAGCTTTTTGTGCAGACGCAGCGCTTCTGCGATCTGTTCACCAACGGTGTAAACCGGATTGAGTGAGGTCATCGGGTCCTGGAAGATCATCGCGATATCATTACCGCGGATCTCGCGCATCCGATCAACGGTCGCCGTGGCAAGCTCTTCCCCTTTGAATTTGATCGAACCGCCAACGATCTTTCCGGGCGGTGATATGAGACGCAAAATGGACAAAGCTGTGATCGATTTTCCCGAACCCGATTCACCGACCAGCCCGAGCAGCTCGCCCTCGTCGATGTGAAAGCCGATACCGTCGACAGCCTTCACAAGTCCCGCTCGCGTCGGGAAGTAAGTGCTGAGATTTTGAACTTCGAGAAGATGAGGCATCGATTCTCCGGTCGGTAACGGCGGCCACGCCTAGCTAATTTCCAGTCTTAACAGGATCTTTCGGTCTCGGCGGAAGCATTACAGGCGACGTGAGCTTTTTCATCAATTCGGCGACCGCACGCTCAAGCTGCGGATCGCGTCCCGCCAACACCGACTTCGGATCGTTCTCGACCTCGATGTCAGGATCTACGCCATAGCCTTCGATGATGTATTCGCCCTTTGGATTTGCAAGTGCCGACTGCGGAACGTTGACTACGCCGCCGTCCATTAGCGTCCCGCGATTCGAGATCCCGACAACTCCTCCCCAGCTTCGCTTTCCGACCAATTGTCCGAGACCCGCCTCACGGAACATATACGGGAAGATATCGCCGTCAGAAGCCGAGTTCTCATTCAATATCGCTATCATCGGCCCCATAAACGCGCCGTCCGGATAAGTATTGCCGTCCTCGCTGAAATTATTGTAGTTGATGCCAAGAACCTTGCGACGCAGACGCTCGATCAACATCCGAGACACGTTACCGCCGCCGTTCGCACGAACGTCGACAACCAAACCCTCTTTTCGAAGCTGAGGGTAATACCACTTGATAAACTCGCGGATACCAGCGGCACCCATATCAGGAATATGAATATAGCCCAGCCGCCCGCCGGAAAGCTGATCGACGCGCCGACGATTGTCGAGAATCCAGTCAAGGTAGACCAAATCCGACTCACTTGTGAGCGGACGGATGGTAACGGCTCGCGAGCCCTGCATGTTCGGTGTGCTGTTCAGTGTGAATGTCACAGTGCTGTCAGCTTTTCCGCGGAGATATGAGTAGATGTCTCGGTCCGTCGTGACGTCGATACCATCGATCGCCAGCACGTACTCACCGACTCTCGCTTCGCTCCCGACCTCGGTAAACGGTGATCTGTAAATATCCTCCTCATTCTGCCCGGCGAATATTTTCGAGATGCGATAGCGGTTTGCAGTTTTGTCCGTTTCGAAACGAGCACCGGTCAGAGCGACTCGCACGCGGGACGGAAGATTGAAATCGCCTCCGTCGATATAAGCATGCTGAACCGCAAGCTCGGACTGCATCTCGGACAATAAATAATTCAGGTCCGACCGGTGATTCACATACGGAAGCCACTTCAGATAATCATCGCGGATCTTAGCCCAGTCATAGCCGTGCATATTCGGTGCATAGAACCAGTCGCGATACTGTCGCCACACTTCGAAGAAGATCTGGCGCCATTCCTTCGACGGATCTATCTCGGTGACGAGCCCGGCGACCGATATAGTTTTTCTCGAACGCTCGCCGGTGGGATTTGCGTCCATTGTCAGATAGGCCCCCTGCAAAACCGACATCAATTTCGAGCCATCCGCCGACAGCAAAAATGCTCCCGTGCCCGTCAGAAGGGTCGTCTCCTTTCTGTCCTTTAGTGAAAAGATCCGCACCGACGATTGAGTATCCGCCTGTCGCCCGTAATAGAACGGAGCGTTCACGCTATAAACGAGATGACCCTTTGTCGCCGTTAGCCCCGCATAGTTGTCTGCACCGAGCGGAGCTCTTGATGCGCGCGCTTCGATTCCGTCGAAATCGATCCTTTCTGCGATCGGTGCGACGACGGGTGATGGCGACGGAGACGGTGAAGCTCCTGGCGTCGCTTCTTTCTTTTCTTCGGCTATTGCCACCTCGTCGCTTTCCGGCGGGAATGGGTTCTTCGAATCCTTGCGCAGGGCGAGTGCGTAAACGTAATCCGATCGGTTTGTCGCGTAATTGAATTCCGCCGACGAGATCAGCGGCGCATATTCCCGGTCGCTCAAAAAGTACAAAAATCCGCCACTCGGATCCCACGTCGGATCATGGGCCTGGAACATTTCGGGTGTTACGCGATAGTTCTTGTTCTCATCCGAGCTCCAGATATAGACCGACTGAACGCCGTTTCGGCCTACCATCGAGTAGGAAACATAATTCGCCTTTGGTGAAAATTCGTAATCGGTGATCTGACCGTTCGGTGCGTCAACGATCATCTGCATCTGTTTGGTCGCGACCGTGACGACATAAACACGGCCGTTCTTGTCTCCGAAGACGATCTTTTTGCTGTCCGCGGACCACTGCGGTGCATAGCGCTGAGCGGAACCGCCAGTCGTGATCTGCTGCGGCTGCGCCGAGCCATCCTGTCCGACTATCCACACCTCGTCTTCCCCGCTCTGATCCGAAATGAACGCTATCCATCGTCCGTCCGGCGACCATGTCGGAAACCGGTCATGTGCACCGGAAGTTCGCGTCAGGTTTCGAGCTCCGCCCTTTTCGATCGGAACGGTAAATATGTCGCCACGTGCACTGAATACGGCTCGCTCACCTTTTGGACTAAGTCCGAACCAAGAAACGCGATTGGCGACCGACGTCTGCCGCGGACG
>JBBKXD010000159.1:0-2802 GCA_037969295.1 Pyrinomonadaceae bacterium
TTTCCCAGACTCCGCCGGAAACCTCGCCCTGCGACGTTTTTTCGAGAACTCTATGTTGAGAAGCCGGATCGAGTTCGACAAAAGATTTCCCTCTAAACAGCTCGAGCGCCGTTTCGTCAATTCCGCGTAGCCCGAGCCGCCACGCATCGCGCTGTTCGGGTAGGTCTTCGTAGCGGTACCCGTCACGTTCGTCCTTGGAAAGTTTCTCGTCTATGCGCGGTGCGATCGGGATTTTCTCCCGTTCCGCCCGGTCGTTCTGCGGAATGATACATTCAATAACGGCGTTCAAAATTGCCGCCTCTTTCGCGTTAAAAAAACGAATTGGCGGAACTTCTTCGAGACGTTCTCTGACAACTTCGCGCGTCTGATCGTCCCAGTCGGGCGATGACCACTTATCGAGGACATTGTAGTTCGGATATCGCGTTTTATTTTCCATATTCACACCTCTATGCCCCGGGTCTCCTCCCGTTTTTCACGGAGAGTTCACCCTGCTCAGGAAAAACCGCCGACCGCTCTTGCCGCTTCGGGCACGGTTTCTACCTCTCGATCTAGAATGCCTAAAGTGATTCGAACCGTATGCGTTCGACTATCATCGGCAAGCGGGATCCTGCCGTCCGCCCGCTGCTTTCCGTCCAACCTGACCTCTGTTACGCCCCGACTTACGCCCAGAGGATTTTCGACCTTGATCTCATAGACTGTTTCCCCGCGGCGGTAAATGATATCGAACTCGCGCCAGTAGCGTGGAATGCATGGGTTGATCTGCAAAAACTTATCTTCGATCAGTTGAACCCCGAGCATATTTTCAACCGCGGCGCGATACATCCAGCCTGCCGAACCCGTATACCACGTCCAACCCCCGCGTCCCGTGTGCGACGGATGAGCATATACATCGCCCGCTGCGACGTATGGCTCAACCTTGTATTTATGCAGGCCAGCTCGTGTAGAAGCGTGATTTATCGGATTGAGCAGTGCGAAAAGCTCTCCGGCCCGGTCGCCGTCGCCCATCATTGCGAATGCGATCAAGGTCCAGATAGCAGCGTGTGTGTATTGTCCGCCGTTTTCGCGCACTCCGGGCGGGTAGCCTTTGATATATCCCGGATACACTTTGCCGTCATCGAACGGCGGCGCGAACAAAAGAACCAGGCCGTCGCCGCGTCTGATCAGATACTCCTCTACCGAAGCCATGGCACGCGTTACCCGATGATCCCTTGCGGCACCGGAAATTACACCCCACGATTGCGCGATCGAATCTATGCGGCATTCGTCGTTTTCCGCCGAACCGAGCGGCGTTCCGTCGTCGAAATATGCTCTCCGATACCAATCACCGTCCCAGGCGTTCTTTTCCGTTGCTTCTGATAATTTTCTTAAATGCTTTCGATATTCCGCGGCGCGCTCCTTCGCGTCGAACTGTGAAGTGAAAGGCAAAAAGTCTGTGATGGTCTTGTAGAGAAACCATGCAACCCAGACGCTTTCGCCCTTTCCTTGATTGCCGACATGGTTCATTCCGTCATTCCAATCTCCCGAACCCATCAGCGGCAGGCCATGTTTGCCCACTGCTAAACTACGGTCGATCGCTCTGGCGCAATGCTCGAAGATCGTAGCCTTTTCGCTCGAAACCTCCGGCTGACGATACGAATCGTCCTCGCGTTCCTTCAAAAGTGGAGCTTCAATAAAGAACACTTCCTCGTTCAAAACGGAACGATCACCGGTCGCGTTAACATAGAAACTCGTGACAAACGGCAGCCACAGCAGGTCATCAGAGAATCGCGTGCGAACTCCGCGGCCTGTTGGCGGGTGCCACCAGTGCTGAACGTCGCCTTCCGGAAATTGATGCGCCGCCGCGACCAATATCTGTTCGCGGGCGATCTCGGGTTTGGCGTAGACGAGCGACATCACATCCTGAAGCTGGTCGCGGAAACCAAATGCACCGCCCGATTGATAAAATGCCGAACGCGCCCAGATCCGGCAGGCCAGCGTTTGATACAGCAGCCATCGATTTACGATCATGTCGAGAGCAGCGTCCGGAGTTTTGACTTCGATAGCCCCGAGAACGCCATCCCAGTAATCTGTAACCAGCTGAAATGCTTCGCTAACATTATCCGGGTTCCGATATTTTTCGACAATTTTAACTGCTGCTTCCTCGGAAGCTTCTTCGCCCAGCAATACGATGATCTCGCGTTCTTCGCCCGGCTTCAGTTCGATCTTTGTCTGCAAAGCCGCGCAGGGATCGAGCCCGGCTCCGACCCGGCCTGAAAGATGAACCCGACGCAAAGCTTCTGGATCGTCAGGCGAACCGTTGCGTCCGAGAAACTCCTTCCGGTCGCAGGAGAATGAATTAGGGCGAACGTTCAACGCGGCAAACGCGATCCGCCCGGCAAATTCGTTATTGTAAGGATTGCGAGCAAGAATAAAGCTATCTGCAGCATTCCATTCCGTGATTGTCTGGTGTGCGGTCTTTTCCCGCATTGTGCCGAGAACAAGTTCGATGTAGCTCGTAACGGAAATTCTTCGGGTTTGCTCGGTTTCGTTTCGCAAGCGAAGTATCAAGACCTTTACCGGGGAGTCGAGCGGCACAAACATTTTCAATTCCTGTGCAATGCCGTGGCTTGTGTGTTCAAAGATCGAATAGCCCTGGCCGTGCCTGATCTTATACGGCGTGTGTTCGCGGATCGGCAAAGGCGTCGGTGACCAGATCGTTCCGGAATCTTCATCGCGCAAATAGATCACTTCACCGGGCGGGTCGCTGACCGCGTCGTTCGACCAGGGAGTAAGGCGGTTTTCGCGGCTGTTAACCGACCAAGT
>JBBKXD010000160.1:0-6303 GCA_037969295.1 Pyrinomonadaceae bacterium
CGCTGGGCATTGAATCCCGCATCGGCAAAAGCTGAGAAACAAAAACCGATAGATGAGTAACGGCGGCGTTTGAAGTAGCCACCGAGAAATGAAGTTAAATATTATGAGCAGCAAAAATAACGTCAACCCAGATCATTACAAAACCGCCGGCCGCGAGCGTCCCGGACAGGACATTGTACAGGAGATCGAAAAAGAGAAATACACTGAGGCAAAGGCCGAGGAAGAAGCCCGGGAACATGGAACCGGCTCAAAATTTATTCCGGGTCGCGCTCAGGCAACGGTCTTACCGCCTGCAGCTGAAACGGATCACGAACCGGCCGATCAGAACAGCAAAAGTTGAGGTAACTTTATGAATAAGCAGAAATCAAATTCGCGGGGTGAAAAATCCTCGGTCGAAAAAGCGGATTCAACGCGTTACGGTTTCGAACCGATCCCGGCAACCGCCGAAGTTGCCGGAGCGTCCGGCGGAAATGAACCGACCGGAGAAACCGCGGTTGAAGTTATGGATTTCTACACCGAAAATGACATGGAAGATGACGCGGAAGAATTGAGGAAAGCCCATCCGGCGTCTGAAGCATCAGACAAGAGTAAGTAAGTCCCGTGCCGGCCCCGAACTACCTTAGAGCATTAGTACGTTGACAGGATGGAGGGTCAGGAAATCCAGGATCTTGCCTATAGATGATCGATCAAACCCTTCAATTCGATTGTCGCAGGCGTCAGCAATCGCATAAGAGGTGGCGGAAATAGAATGTGTGCTCAGCGGTGGGATCGTCGCAGGTCCAGGAAGCGAGTGCCGCTGGCAGCGATATGAGATCGTTGAAACTGAAACCAGGTCAACACGGAAAGCTTCGTCCGGTTCGGACACGCAAGTCGCTATATCAACACCCGACCGAAACGCTGTCAGAAGTCCGGCGAAAATTAGCAAAACTACTTCCGTGCATTGCCACACTAAAACGAGCAAAAGTCCGACCAACGTAATTACGCGGACAAAATCAGAACGCGGTAAAAAAATCCTGACGCAGCAATCCGCCGCCATTAAAAATTAGCCGGCGATTGTGGCTTGTTTTTGATTTGTTTGATTCCCTAATTTCAACCGCTTGTTGATTTCCTGAACGCAAACTATTCAATAATCATCCGGCGATATTTTGCCAGCACCAACATAAAAAGTCCGTAACATATAAAACCGGCGGCGGCAAAACCGAGCAGCCACGCGCCGTATGCCTGTTGTTCAAGCGTCCGCATCGCGCCGCCGAGTCCGCGGGTTTCGCCCAAATTTGAATTATAAGCCGCAAACAGCAGAAACCAACCGATGAGAATGAAAACCAAGCCGCGTGCCGCAAAACCGATTCTGCCGATATAAGTTGCCCAAGTTTTTTCGGCGTCTCTCATTTCTCCTAGCAGCAGTTTTTCGCGGAAATCCGCCGTGTAAGCCCGATAAAACTGATAACAACCAATGGCAATATTGATAAGTCCGACAAGTGCGACGAGCCATTGACCGAAAGGCTGCGAGAGCAGCCACGCCATCCAACTTTGCGACGAATCTCCATTGCTTTGCACATCGAGTATGATTTTCACGGCGGAAAGAGCCAGTCCGAGATAAATCAAGCCGCTTATTGCATAAATTCCGCGAGCGATTAAGCCTTTGGCATCCGAGCCTTCGTTTTCCGTATCCATAAACGTCTGAATACTTAGCCAGAGCGCGTAGCAAACAAGTCCGATTGCCACGACGATTAGTAAAAATTGTCCGAACGGCAATTCCTCGATGTGGTTCATCGCGCTTATCGTTCCGTCATTTGCCTTGCCCGCGCCGACTGCCGAATATGCCGCTAAGATTCCGACGATAACAAAAATAATTCCTTTTGCCGCATAACCGAACCGACCGAGCCAAATCAGCCATGGACTCGCGTTCTTAATACTTTCCTTTGTCAGATTCACAAAAACTTTTGATTGATCCCAACTAACGCGTTCGATCCACTGCGGGGCTACTATCACCTTTTTGTGCTTGGTGTAACTCGAAATGCTTGAACGCAGTTGACTCAGAAAGCCGCATTTCGACTGCGAATAAACGCAACTGTCGCGCTAAAAAGGCTTCACCTTGATTGGTTGAAGTTTGTTTCGCGCAAAAAATTGATTCGAGGGTCGGATAACGGCCAACTGCCGTCTCTATTGAACGTGTGCGGCAACGCACCGACCAACCGACGCTAAATTGTTTTAATAAAAATAATTCGCTTGTTTTTGTGGAAATAAGGATTCGACTAGTACGAGGAGAGATCAATGTTGGAAAGCATAAACAATTTGAAGGGTCGTGGCGAAGCGTCGTTTCTGCTGGCTACTCTGGCTCTTTTTAGCTCGGGTTGCGGTCAGTTAAATGGTCTTGTTTCCAATGGAGCAACCGCTCCGCAAACAAACACGGCGCCTACGAATACAACCCAGACGAATCGCGAAACGCCTGTGGCCCCGCCGGGCACGGCAGCCGTCTCCTATTCGGCGGTCGTCAAACGCGCGGCCCCGGCCGTCGTGATGGTTCAATCGGCACGCAGATCCCGTGCGCCGCAGCAGTTTCCGTTTGCCGACGACCCCCGGTTTCGGGAATTTTTCGGCGACCGCGGCAACGCGCCGCGTGGCCAGCAGCCGCCGCCCGCGCAAATGCAGCGGGGGATTGGGTCAGGAGTAATTGTCAGCGCGGACGGCTATATTTTGACCAATCATCACGTTATTGACGGGGCTGAGGAAATTAAAGTCGGATTGAACGATCGTCGCACCTTTGACGCCCGCGTGATCGGCAGCGACCCGTTGTCGGACCTCGCTTTGCTAAAGATAGACGTGGGCAATCTAAATGTTTTAACACTGGGCGATTCGGATGTGGTTGAGGTCGGCGATGTCGTTCTGGCACTTGGAAACCCGCTTGGTTTGCAGCAGAGCGTCACCGCCGGGATCATCTCAGCAAAAGGACGCGCCACCGGGGTTTCCGACGGCAGTTTCGAGGATTTTCTACAAACTGACGCCCCGATCAATCAAGGGAATTCAGGCGGCGCACTTATTAACACCACTGGCGAACTGGTCGGTATCAATTCGCAAATTCTAAGCCCGACCGGCGGCAATATCGGTATCGGATTCGCGATTCCGTCAAATATGGCCAAAAACGTGATGGATCAGCTAATCAAAGGCGGTATGGTCCGGCGCGGCCAACTTGGCGTAACGGTTCAACCCGTGACGAGTGAGATCGCAAATAGCGTAAATATGTCCGAGGCCCGAGGAACTGTCGTCGCCCAGGTTCAGCCCGGCAGTCCCGCGGAAAGAGCCGGTCTGCGGCAAGGGGATATTATCCTCGCTTTTCAGGACGAGCAGGTCAACGAAAGCAACGAACTTCGTAACCGCGTCGCAAATACGCCGCCGGGAACCGAAGTAACGCTGACGATAATGCGGGATGGTGCCGAGCAGCACGTGCGGGTCACCCTGGGCGAATTGAACGTTGGAGGAATGAGAGACAGGGGACGAGACAAGTAGAACGACGAAATAATGGCGCAACAGAAGGAGAATTAAGATGGTAGAGGACAAATCGTCAAAAATCACAACGCGGCTGAGCGGCAAGAAATGGATACTGCTGGCCGCCGGTCTCGTAGTCCTGTTTTCAGTTGCACTGATTGTCGTCATCATTTTGTACGGAGTGCTGGCAGGCGATCCGCGCGGTGAAAGCATTTTTCCGGGGCCATGATTTTGCCTGCGTACGACTCACCAGACATGAATGCCGCCGCTCCTCCGTGCGGCTACAATCCGTCGACGCGGTCGAACCGCTTTCCAATCGCGGGGTTTATAAACCAAATGAATATTACAAGAAATCTGACAATTATTATGGCGCTATTGGCCGCCTCGGCCGCCGCCCAGGACATGGGGAATAAATTACCCCCGTCAATCAACACAACCGGCGAAGCGGTCGTTACGGCAACACCGGACCGGGCTGAGATAAGCGTTGGCGTGGTTACACAATCCGACACGTCACAGGCCGCTGTCGCTCAGAATGCCCAAAAACTCGAAGCGACGCTTCAAAGGCTGCGGCAATTGCTGGGATCAGCCGCCGATATAAGAACTATCAGCTATAATCTTTCTCCAAACTATCGCTACCCGAAGGAGGGAGGCGAGCCGTCGATCACGGGTTACACGGCAACAAATATTGTACGCGTGACGATTGACGATCTGGCTCAGGTCGGCAGAGCGATTGATGCTGCCACGCAGGCCGGTGCGAACCGGATCCAAAGCCTCCGTTTTACGCTTAAAGATGAACGCACGGTACAGACTCAGGCCTTGCGTGAAGCAGCGCTGAATGCTCGCCGGAAAGCCGATGCACTTGCGTCCGCTTTGCGGGTGCAAATTGTGCGAATTCTTTCCATTGCGGAAAGCGGGCCGACAGCGATTCCTTTCCGCGACGTTGCTTTCGCACGAGCAGAAACGGCTTCGACGCCGATCGAGCCAGGAACTATCGAGGTGCGGGCCAACGTAGCTTTGACGGTTGAAATTCGTCAGTGAACAGTGGGAGGAGGTCGGTTGCCTAGGTAACAAAAGCATCGGATGCGATGGCAGGTCGGTAAAGGGCCCTGCTGAGCGTCCTGCATATTTCGAAAGCGGGCCACGCGGGAAGCAGAATGGATAACAGAATCATGCGGTTACTCTGATTTCCTAGGCTTGGCGACGTTTAGGCATGTCCGTCCTTTCGATATCGCCTTCGCGTGTGCCGGTCGTATCGTGAAACAATACTACTGAGTGTGGATACGGCATGTCTATTCCGGCTTCGTCGAGAGCGAGTTTGATACCGGTTGCGACCATATCGCTGGCGACGCGAACATCGGATTTCTGTGACTTTGTCCAAAACAATACTTTCAGATTGACGGACGAACCCGCAAGCTCGACTACGTGAACTGATGGTGCCGGTTCATCCAGAACGCCTTTCGTACTCTCCAGAACATTCATTACGGCCGTTCGGGCTTCTTCGATCGAATCCTGATAGCCGATACCGACGATAATGCTTGCGCGTCGCCGGTCAAATGCTGTTCGTACCAAAACCGCATTGGTGTAAATATCTCCGTTCGGAATAACCGCCCGCTCACCGTCATACGTTTTGATCCGGGTCGAACGGACGTTGATCTCCTCGACCGTTCCGTCAAACTCACGAAATTTTATCTGATCGCCCACGATGAACGGTTTGCGCCACAGGATCAAGATTCCGGCGAAGAAATTTTGCAAAATGTCTTTAAAGGCGAAACCGACGGCGACTGATGTGATGCCGAGACCGGCTACAAGATCGCCCGGATTAAAGCCCGGGAAAATAACTACCGCGGCGACAAAAACGCCAAGAATTATAAATAATACCGACGCAAGTCTGCCCAAAAGTTCGGCAAGCGTGACATCGAGTCTGGTTTTTGCCCCGGTCGCTCGTATGACGCTTCGCACAATGCTTCCGAAAAACCAAAACAACACGAAAACTATCAGCGCGATAACGAGATACGGCAGACGCTCAAGAAGCCCGTTAATGATATTGTTCAACGTTTGCCAGACAATCCCGGCCGACGAATCACTGCTTGCCTGCATCAATAAAAACCGTTCCATCATCCCCCTCATTACTCCGAGCCAGGCACCGTCATCGTACTCGTCTAATGATCTCCCGTGGAAAGGCTCTATTCAGTTTTTCCAGATTCATTCCCGTTCTCGTAACTATCGTTTTCCACGACTGGAGTTAGCAGACGTAGAGTGAGAAAAGCGATCACGCTCAGAACGACGGCGATCTCTTCGCGGCCGAAAGCGACGGCGGCACCGATCGCGCCCGTGGTCCAGATGCTGGACGCCGTCGCCAGTCCGCGCACGTTTACTCCTTCCTTCAATATCGCACCGCCGCCAATAAAGCCGATGCCGCTGAGCAGTCCCTGTACGAGACGAGCCTGCGTTTCCGCGGATGCTCCCGTCCCATCTCTTGCTATTAACATAAAACCGCACGCCCCGATAGCCACGATTGGAAAAGTTCTGAGGCCCATGCTGCGTTCCGATTGTGACCGTTCCCAACCGATCGGAACTGCCAAAAGAAACGCTAAACCAACGCGCAGAAAATCTACGAGCGATTGTTTCAAGTCAAATGAAAATGCTTCCACTAAAAAATCCATCGGTAATTCACCACCTTTTTCAGATTATCGGCTCGAAAACCTTTCTCACATCTACCGCTTTTAAACGCACTTTTTCTTTTTCATACTCGGTTTCGAGCGTTTTTGAGGCGAATTCTTCGGTCAAGTCAATCTGCTTCAGAAGGGCGTTGTGGCG
>JBBKXD010000161.1:0-3046 GCA_037969295.1 Pyrinomonadaceae bacterium
ATCTGCCAGGTGTTCTTGTTGATCTTCTGCCATGCAAGTGCCCGGCCGCCAGCGTCTCTGACCGCAAAGTCCTGAACATGGCGAGCAAATTCGCGGACCAAATAGCTACCCGGCGTCCAGACCGGCATCTTTAATTGTGTCTGGGCGGGCATCCGATCCCACCTAACACGCATTTCCACTTCTAATAAATGAGTCCACGGCTTAGACATAGAGACCGCAAAGGTGATGTTCGGCGCAGATGCCTGCGTTGCGGCGGGATCGACCATCGAGCCTTCCGATTGTTTCGGTCGGGCCGAGGTCTCTTGATACAAAAAGAAAATAGCTGTGAGTAATAGGGCGATGGCACCACTTGATCGTATTTTTCCGCGCATTCGTTGTTAAAGCTCCGTCAAACTTGGTAGATTCTTTTTATCTTACTATAGACCGGCTGCGTTGCCAGAGCCGTCCTAAAACACGGATTCGATGAGCAAGCCACCCGTTGCCGATAAAATAAGATCCAACGACACAGAGAAGTTCTTCACCACGCCGCTGATCCTGATCTTCGTAATTGTATTCATCGATCTCGTCGGTTTCGGGATGGTCATCCCGATCCTGCCGATCTACGCCCAGACCGCGCCGTTCTTTGCGAACCCGTTTGAGATCGGTCTTGTCGTGTCGATCTATTCGTGGATGCAGTTTGTTTTTTCGCCGATCCTGGGCCGGCTTTCAGACAGGTACGGGCGGCGGCCGGTCCTGTTCGTGAGCCTGCTCGGTTCGGCGGTCGGTTACGTCGTTCTGGGGTTGGCGAATACGCTTTTTCTGGTTTTCGTCGGTCGCATCATCAGCGGGATCACCGGCGGAAATATCTCGGCAGCTCAAGCCTACATCGCGGATGTCACGACGAAAGAAAATCGTGCGAAGGGCATGGCGCTGTTCGGCGCGGCGTTCGGTTTAGGATTCGTGCTTGGCCCGGCGATCGGCGGCATCACGAGTAAGTACGGCGTCCACGTTCCCTTCTTTATTGCTGCCGTTCTGTCGCTCGTCGCCGGAGCTGCGGTCTATCTCGTACTTCCTGAAACGCGCCGGATACACGCCGAGGTCGCCGACGCCGAACCGGTTGGCCGCATAACCGAATTGCTCGGGACGCTCCGCGAAAGAAAATTCGGCACGATCAGCCTCACCTATTTTTTGCTGGTGACCGCGTTCTCGATCATGACATATGCGTTCGTACTCTTCACGGCGTTTCGGTTCAATTACAGCGCCGAGCAGAACGGATATCTTTTCGCGTTCATTGGATTAACGGCCGTGTTCGGGCAGGGCGTTTTATTCGCCCCGCTCGTCAAGCGTTTCGGTGAAACGTGGCTCGCGGCGTTCGGGTGTTTGTTGATGGCAGCGAGTTTTATCCTGATCCCGTTCATCACCCCGACATTCGCCGGTGTCGGCGGATTGCTCGGTGTGTGCATCATGCTCGCGTTTGCAAATTCGCTGGCCTCGCCTTCTCTCACAAGTCTCGCATCGAAGGTCACGCACGACCATAAGCAAGGCAGCGCTCTCGGCATCCTGCAATCCGGCGGGAGTCTCGCCCGTGCCATCGGCCCGACGATCGGCGGCCTGCTTTTAAGCAACGCAGCAAACACAATGGACGGCAATACGCTTTACCGGACGTTCTTTACAGCTGCGGCGATAATGCTGTTCGCATTTTTTATCGCCATCTATTCGGTGCGATTGATAGGCAGGCACGTCACCGCTTAGCGTGCGACGGATGCAGCATTTGACGAAGTAAAAGCAAGTGGCGTGTCGCATGGCGGTTGATGCCCATTCGCAAACACATTCAGGTACTCGAAGTGTTTGTCTCGCGTTACTAACTAACCGCGCGTTGGCGCTGTTTGCTTGTCGCGGGGAAGGAAAGTTTAAAGGTAGTTCCGTTGCCGTTCTCGCTATGGACCTCGATGGTTCCGGCATGCTCCTGGACAATGCCGTAGCTGACCGCAAGACCCAGGCCGGTTCCGTTGCCGACGCCTTTGGTTGTGAAGAACGGATCGAAGATCTTGTTGAGATTTTCTTCCGAGATGCCCTCGCCGGTATCGGAGACCTCGATATTGACCTCGCCGTCGTTCACGTTTTCGGTAACAAGAGTTATGCGGCCGCCGCTCATCATCGCATCGCGAGCGTTGAGGATAAGATTCGTGAACACCTGCTGAAGCTTTCCGCCGTTGCCAAAGATGAGGGGTGGCGATGACGTATAGTTCTTAACGACTTCGACATTCGATTTGCGAAGCTGCGGTTCGAGAAGCTGAAGCGTATCGTCGAGAAGTTTGTTGACATCGATCTCGGCCGATTCGACGATGCTGCCAGTGCGTGAGAAATTCAAGAGGTTACCGACGATGTTCGTTGCCCGATCGGTTTGCCGTTGCATTTTTTGCAGCAGGGCGTGTTTCGGATCGGTCTCGGGGATCATCCCGAGCAGCATCTGCGTGTAACTCGACACACCGGTCAGCGGCGTGTTCACCTCATGAGCGACTCCGGCCGCAAGTAAACCGATACTGGACAGTTTCTCGCTCTGCTGAAGAGTCTCTTCAAGCTTTACGCGCGATGAAACATTTTCGAGCACAATGATGGCTCCGGTTTGCGCGCTCGAGATCGAACGCAATGGGGCGACCGCGACATTTACGATCAGAGAATGTCCGCTGCCATCATACGTGTGGAGCTTGTACGCGTTGCGGATCTCGGTCAAATGCCACTTTGACTTACCGAGAATGTTTCCGAGATTTAACGCAAAGCTTTCGTCGAAAACTTCTTCGACAAGTTTACCGACCGACTCTTCACGGCTAAGGCCCATCATCTCTTCAAACGTCGTATTGCATCGAGTGATGCGGCCATCTTCATCGACAGCAAGCAGGGCGACATTAACCGATTCGACGATCGATTCGTTAAATTCCTTGAGCAGTGCGAGCTCGTCGGCGTGCTTCTGCTGATCCTGGTAGAGCCGGCTGTTCTCGATCGCAACCGCGATGTAGCCCGAGACGGTGCGAAGGATTTCGAGATCTTCGGACGAAAGCAACGATCC
>JBBKXD010000162.1:0-3536 GCA_037969295.1 Pyrinomonadaceae bacterium
AGCACGTCGCCGAGCTCGTCCTGCAGTTTGCCGCGGACCTCGTCGGTTATTACACCGCCGTCGTCCCGCTGGATCTTCTTAACGATATTCGCAACCTCGCCCGCCTCACCGGCTAAACCGAGGGTCGGGTATTCGAGGTTCTTCATGCGATTCGGATAGAGCGCCGTGGCGCTCGCTTCGGTTTGATATTCTTCGAATGTCATAATTTTCTTACGAAACTAGAATTTGCCACAGAGCTCACAGAGTTTTTCACTTCCGCTTGTTCTGTTCTTCCGCCGTTAGTTTTGAAACCACCGAGACCACCGACGACACACATCTAAGTCTTTTCTCTGTGTGCTCTGTGGCTAAACTTCTCGTCTCATCTTTGCCGCTTCAACTGTATTCTTCATCAGCATTGCGACCGTCAACAGCCCGACGCCGCCCGGCACCGGCGTAAAATTCGCTGCCTTCTCGATAGCTTCTTTCGGATTCACGTCGCCAACGAGAGTGAAGCCGCGTTTTTCTATCGCCCCAAGACGTCTCTCCAACTCGTCGCCGCTAAAAAGTTCGCGGGCGAAATTTTCATCGGACACATTATTGATGCCGACGTCGATAACGGTCGCGCCTTCACGAATGTGTTCGCCGCGAATGAAACCCGCGCGACCGATCGCCGCGACGAGAATGTCAGCTTGCCGCGTGACGTCGGGCAAGTCTCGTGTTCGCGAATGGCAGATCGTGACCGTCGCATTTTCCTGAAGCAAGAGCATCGCCATCGGTTTTCCGACAATATTACTCCTGCCGACGATCACCGCATTCTGCCCGGCGATCTCGATACCAGACCGTTTCAGAATCTCGATTACGCCGGCCGGCGTGCACGGGACGAGCGCCTTTTCGCCCTGCGCGAGACGTCCGACATTGATCGGATGAAAACCGTCGACGTCCTTTTCAGGATCGATCGCTTCGAGTATCTCGCGAGCATCGATCTGTTCGGGCAGCGGAAGCTGCACGAGGATCCCGTCGACATCGTCACGCGAGTTAAGTTCACGTACCAGGCCAAGGAGATCGGTATGCGAAACCGTCGCGGGCAGATGATGATGCTCCGATCTCAACCCGAGGGCTTCGGAGGTTTTCACCTTGCTGCCGACGTATACGGCCGAGGCCGGATCGTCACCGACCCTCACGACGGCAAGGCACGGCGTGATCGCGTACTGGCTCAGAAATCTGGCGACCTCCGCAGAAACCTCAGATTTTATCGACTCGGCAATATCTTTGCCGCCCAGAATCGTGGCATTCATAGCGAATTTCGAGATTTTACAGGAACTGCCGCGAGATTGTCAGTTTTGTAGGGCAGTTAACCGAGATTGTACGGCAAAAGATCCAAACTGAAACCGTCGTTGATGCTAAACCCGATGAATCACTTTACCCCGACCGATATGTTTCGAATGATCTCAAAATCATTTCTGGCGATCACCATGTCGTTGACAATAGCCACGGCTGCTTCGGCGGCGGACTTTGATCGCGACGGGAAAGCCGACTTATCGGTGTTTCGTCCCTCGTCGGCGACTTGGCTGTGCGAGCCGTCAAGCGACAAGGCTGAGGCTTCGGCCTTTCAGTGGGGACGTGCTTCGGACATTCTGGTTCCGTCCGATTACGACGGCGACGGTCAAACGGATTTCGCAGTGTGGCGGCCCGAGAACGGCGTCTGGTACGTACATCAGAGTGGCGACGTCAGCGTTCTGCTGGTCCGCTGGGGAACGACGACAATGCACCCGACGGGTGGCCTGCCGGACGTGCCGGTGCCCGCGGATTACGATAACGATGGATTGACCGATCTTGGCGTCTGGCGCCCCGACACAGGTGAGTGGTGGATCCTAAAATCCTCAAACGGTTACGATCAGGACAACCCACTTGTCTTCCGTTGGGGAAAGCTCGGCGACGTCCCGGTGCAGGCAGATTACGACGGTGACGGGACAGCCGACTTTGCAATTTTTCGTTCGACTGAGAATCGTTGGTATATCCGCTCAAGCATGACTGGAAAGTCCTCGGTTCAGCCTTTCGGGCTCGCCGGACTTGATACTTTAGTTCCGGCCGATTACACCGGCGACAAGAAAGCCGACGTTGCGGTTTATCGGAGCGGTGTCTGGTACGTCATCAACAGCGAAACCGGGGAGACCGAACAATTTCATTTTGGTTTTAGCGACGATGCTGCCGTTCCCGCCGATTATGACGGCGACGGAACAACTGATTTTGCCGTTTACCGAAGCGGCACATGGTACATCAATGACAGCTCTCGCCCACGCCTTAGAACGTATAACTTTGGTCAGACAAATGACGTACCGGTCAACTCCGGTGTCGTCCGACAGAGTATCGTTGCAGTCCCCTAGAGTTCAGGTCATGACGACCTTTTTCGAGAAGCCCGCGGGCTTCTCTTTTTTTCTTTAAACTAAACGCGTTAGAATTCACACAATGTCCAGACCCGTATTTCTTTTTTTTATCGCGATCAGTTTTCAACTTGTCTCCGCTCAAGTTCCGGTTGAAATCGATGGACGAATTCGTGCGGCCCTGGCGGATCGAAACTATCTGACTGTCGCGGGCGAGCTGCGAGATCTCGAATCAAATGATCCATCTGGATTTCGCGAAAACAATTACGACTACCTGAGCGCCCGGGTCGCGGAAAGCAGCGGAGACATCGCGAAGGCGATGGCCGCATACCAGGGTGTCGTCAGTCGCAACTCGGTCCTGAAACCGTATGCTCTTTGGCACCTTTCGCGATTGGCAAGAACATCGGGCAATCTGATCGTCGAACGCGCCTATCTGCAGGAATTGATCTCGTTCTCAACTGACAGCTTGCTGCTGTATCCGGCGACCCGTCGTATGGCCCAAAGCTGGTTCGAGAGCGGAAATTACGATCTCGCAATTCGCCAGATCGAGCAGATACCGAAGCGTTCATTGCCTTCTGCCGGACGCGCGGCCGAGCAGATCTCGAGAGAGCTTCAGGCATTCCTGGCCGATGCGCACCTCAGATCCGGAAATACCGCGAAGGCAAAGGAGATCTTCGCGTCGTTGACGACCACTCCTTCAAATCCGGCACAACCCGACGATTTTGCGCTGGTCGGTGCCCGCGGCTTGGACAACCTGGAATCGACGGCGCTTGAGCAAACGTCGCTCACCGACTACGAGCATCTCAAGCGTGCGTCGATATATCAGTTCAATCGCGACTTCGATCACGCCCGCACTCACTACGCAGCGATAATCAATGAACACCACGGCAGCGGACTCGTCCCCGATGCGATATTTCAAATCGGTAGAGGGTATGTCCAGCAGGGCGATTTCACGGAAGCGCTGAAATGGTTCGAGCGTGCTCTCGAGCAGTTCGCGGATCATGCCGTCGCTCCCGACGCGCTGCTTCAATCTGCGTCTGCATACGCACGGGTCGGCAAGCATCACGAGGCGGGAACGCGATACAGAAAGTACATCGAAAAGTATCCGGAAGGCGAACGTGTCGATCGAGCATATCTAAACATGATCGACGTGCTTCGCGACGAACGCGAAGAAAC
>JBBKXD010000163.1:0-7969 GCA_037969295.1 Pyrinomonadaceae bacterium
TCCTCAAGCTTCGCCGAGAAAATGTCATCACCCAGCATTACAAATATGTTGACGGAACTTCGTTCTCAGCTCCGATCGTCTCGTCGCTCATCGCGCAGATGCTCGAGGCAAACCCCGCACTTACACCTCAAAATATTAAACGCATTCTTATTTTGACGGCCGAACGGCTGCCGCATTACGAAGTCGATCGGCAGGGTTGGGGCGTTGTTGATCCGAGAATGGCGGTGGAGATGGCGCTTAAATGGATAGTTGATAATTGAGAGTTGATAATTGAGAAACGCAACTCTCAATTATCAACTAACTTAATTATTTCTGAAGTTATAGACGATCTGTCCGGTGGTGTTCGCGGCGTCGACGCGCATCTTCGACTGGCGTGCCGCGCTTTCGGCGGCGGCACGAAGCAGCGGATGGCCGGTTACGGCACGGGCCGAGACGACATTGCCGGTTCCGTCGACCGCAACCTGCACACGCACTTCACCCGACGCGCCTAATTGTTTCGCCATCGGAGGATAGATCGGACGAGCGAGACTGACGGCCATGTTGTTCAGGACGCCACCGTTCAAGTTGCGGTTCGGCGTCGAGACCGGCCGCGGCGTGGGCGAAGAACCTGGCCGGATTATCGTCGGCTCGGGAGTCGGGATGGGCGTACGGCTCGGAACCGGCGTTGCGTCGTCATCCGGCGTAGGAGACGGCGTGGCGCTCGGCGTCGGTTTCGGGGTTGGTGTCGGAGTTTTGATATTTGCGTTGGCGTTTACGTTGGTATTGAGATTTGTGCTCGAGTTGAAGTTCGCGTTCAGATTGAAATTGAAGTTCGTGTCGATGCCGAGATTCGTATTAGCATTGATGTTCGCATTGGCGTTTGCATTGGCGTTCGCATTTAAGTTCGAATCCGCCGAGCGATCGCCCTGCAAAAGCCAGAGTCCGGCGGCGGCAACGCCCAGAACGGCGAGTGTTCCAAGGATCGTTAGAATGACGACCTTTGCGGTGTTCGATTTCGCGGGACCGCGGTACGGCGGAGCCACTCGGGAGCGCTCTCGCTGTTCACGAGCCTCTTCGTATGTCGGCACGACAATGCGCGGGCGTTCCTGGTCGGGTTCAGGTAACGGTACATTTCGACGCACCACCGTAATATCGCCGGCGTCGTCCTCGGTCTCGTCGCCGAGGCTTTCGCTCGGCATCGCGACGAACTTCGGCTCTTCCTCTTCCAGGAGAGGCGTGCCGTCCTTCATACAAAACCGCAGGATCTCTTCGTCGTAACGCGTCTCGCATGTTGGGCAATATTTCATAAATTATTGGATGGTCGAACCGCGGGATGTATTTGTAGGAATGTTTTAACATATCGCCGCCATTACGCGAAGAAGCGCGGCCGGCTACGAAAGCGAGGTCTGAAAGAGAAAGAGATGAATTGCCTCCGTCTTTAGACGGAGGTTAACAGCAAGAAAAACCAATCGGCTTTAGCCGAATCTCTTACGAATCTTCAAACCGTCGGAATTCATACTTTCTATTTTTTATTGGTTCGGCTAAAGCCGATGTTTCTATGTGCTCCCTGACCTCCGTCTAAAGACGGAGGCAATCGGATGGAAGTTTTCAATTGTCTTCGGGCTCTTCATCGGTTTCCGGATCGTCAGCCGTCTGGCCGTCAAGATCTTCCGGATCGAGCACGACGCCGTGGCTTACAAGAAAACTCTCGATCTCTTCTTCGGCCGTATAATCCCAGGCGTTGTCGCCGTCTTCGTCGCGGATGTTTACGTCCGCACCGGCGAGGACCAGAAGCCGCACATTCTCGAGATTCTCATCATCCGCCGCGTTCATGAGCGCCGTGACGCCTTCTTTATTTCTCACGTCCAATTCGGCACCGGCGTCGATCAAAGCTTTCAGGACCTCAGGTTGCGCACCCTTCGCGGCCCGGATCAGGGCGGTGTCGCCGTTATCGGCGACGAGATTCACCTTCGCCCCACTGCGGATCAACAGCTCGACCAACTCCACCGGCGAATCTTCATCAAGCCTCATTAGCGCCGTCTCTTTCTCTTCGTTCAGCACATTTACCTTCGCACCGAAATCGATGAGTAGACGGACCATCTCGAGATTCCCCGATCTTACCGCCGCGAACAACGGCGTCGATCCGTCCTCGTCCGCGTGATTTACGTCCTCGCCGGCGGCGATCAGATCGCGGACTTTCTCGAGATCCTCGTCGGCGACCGCGATCGTCAGAGGGTTGTCGGGTTCGACCAATTGTAATGTCGTCGGCATTATCGCCACGACGCCCATCGTTACCATCGTCGGTCGAACAGCCAGCGTGAGGGTCTCGATACGTTCATTCGCAGCCGTTACCCCGATGAGAGCAATCTGTTTCCGAAAGTGTTCCGCCGCCGCTACCAATTGGTATCGTCCGAGCGGAACCTGCTGGAGCCGGTAAACGCCGTCAGAATCCGTGACGGCCTTCGTTAGCTCGTTTCCGCGTTTGTCGAGTAGCACTACCGTCGCACCGGGAATCACTGCGCCGTTGTCATCCGTGATCGTTCCCCACACGGACCCATGTGTCTCGGGCGCATCGGACATCGTTGTCGCAGAGGGCGCTCCGTTCTCCGAGACCGGGACCGCCGGTTCTTTTACGGGAACTGGGAGTAGAGATCTCTCGATCCCGGGTTGGGTCGAACGTTCGATCTTTGTCGACCCGACTCCGCCCTGTGCATACGCGATCGCGGAGAGGCTCATCGATGCCGCCATTACACCCGCCGCCATTCGCGGAGCGCGACGCGAGATCTGAATAAGCTGTTCGGCATGGATCGGTGCGCCCGTCGTCGGGTGCTTCATGTAGCGAACGCAAAGGCGCCCCTTTGATCGTCTCACAAGGCGCATCGCCTCCGCTCTCGTCATCGACGAGAGGTCGTTCACATTCTTCGAACAATGCGAACAGAAACGAACCTGATCGGTCCCGGCCATCCGGTCCCACTCTTCGGTACAAGGTGTTTTGACACTTAGGGTCTCGACATAACGCTTCTTTTTCATAGACTCCTCCTCACACAGCAATACTTACTTCACAAGCTTCTGCTCGGACTGGTTAGACAGTTTTTTCTGCTATTTGTTCCGGACGGAACGTTCTTGTGTGTGCCTGCACTCTTGATGCGGCGACAATTTTATTTGGTTGCTTTGGCGGAAAATTTAATTTCGGTTGGCCGCTAGTTTATGTAATCGTCGGAGCCCGGCGCGGCGAAAAATTTCTGATGATCGGAGGGCGCCGATTCTTCTTTCAGGATCCCCCGCTGACGGGGTGGTAGTAAAAAAGAATGAATCAAGATTTGTCCGAACTACCACCCCGCCTCGCAAGGCCTCGGCACCCTTCCTAAACAAGGAGGGGAGTTCGCCATCGACGACCGACACTTGTGCTACAATTTCCGCACCAAAAGTCATTTAGAGTTTCCCAAAAAAATGTCCCAACCACGCTATCTCACAAAATCGCGATTCAAGCTCGCGGTGGAGTGCCCGACAAAGCTCTTCTACACGAACAAGAAAGAGTACGCGAATCGAAAAGCTGACGATCCGTTTCTGATGGCGCTTGCGAATGGCGGCTTTCAAGTCGGGGAACTGGCGAAATGTTATTTCCCGGGCGGAGAGGAGGTGACTGAGCGCGACTACGACGTATCACTGCGACACACCAACGAGCTTCTCGAGCGTGACAATGTGACGATCTTCGAAGCGGCGGTCCAGTACGAGAACCTCTTCATCCGCGTCGACGTGCTCGTTAAGAACGGCGACCACCTGGAGCTGATCGAGGTAAAGTCGAAGTCTTACAAAGAAGGCGAAACGGAATTCTACGGAAAAAGAGGTGGCATGGATTCCGGTTGGACACCTTACCTTTACGATGTCGCCTTTCAGAAGCATGTCGTGATGAAAGCGTTCCCGGATTCATCAGTATCCGCATCGCTAATGCTGACCGACCGCGGTTCCGTCTGCCCGACCGATGGCTTAAATCAGAAGTTCCGCATCAGAGCTGATGGCGATCGACGATACTGCGAGCTCATCGGCGAGCTGACGCCGGAAGAAACCGAAAATCAAATTCTCCGCAAGGTGAATGTCGACGATATCTGCGATGACATCTTTGCGGGAACTGATACGAAGGTTTCTTCGAACGGTCTTGCCGCGATGGCCGATCAGTTCGCTGGTCTCTACGCAAAAGACGAGCGGGAATGGACACCCGTCTCACGCGAATGTCGAACATGTGAGTTCCGCACGACACCGGAAGAAGACGAGCTCGGGATGCTGAGCGGCCGCCGCGAATGCTGGCAGCACGAACTCGGCTGGACCGCCGCCGAATGCGAAGAGCCAACAGTTCTCGATATCTGGAGCTATCACTTCACACACACGGATAAGCGTATCGCCGAGCGCCGTTTGAAATTTTCCGAGCTTATCGAATCCGACTTTGACATAAAGTCGGACGAGGTCGGGATGCACGCAACCCGTCGTCGATGGTTGCAGGTTCAAATGGCGGTCCGAGGCGACACCGATCCGCACATCGACCTCGACGGCCTCCGAGCCGAGATGAAGAAATGGAAGTTTCCATATCACTTCATCGACTTCGAAACCGCCACGCCCGCGATCCCGTTCACACGCGGTCGTCGGCCTTACGGTGAGGTCGCATTTCAGTTCTCACATCACATCGTTCGCGAGGACGGCACGGTCGAGCACGCTGGCGAGCATCTCGAAGAACGCAGACTCACATTTCCTAACTACGATTTTCTCCGACAACTTCGCGAAGAGCTTTCGAACGACGACGGCACGATCTTTCGATATGCGTCGCATGAGAACAGCTACCTCAACGCCATCTACCGACAGCTAAACGCAGAGACCGCGGACATACCCGATCGCGAAGAGCTTTGCGCCTTCATCAAATCGATATCAAAGTCTACAAAGGACAGCGTCGAGAAATGGGAAGGCGAGAGGAACATGGTCGACATGCTCGAGCTCGTCAAGCGGTACTACATTCATCCAATGATGAAGAAGTCGAATTCGATTAAGTATGTGCTGCCGGCTATCCTGAACAGTTCGCCTTTCTTGCAACAAAAATATTCGCAGCCGATTGTCAGCCGAAACTATCCGGAAGGAAAAGTCTGGGCCGAGCGAGATGGATCGTTTTACAAAGATCCGTACCTGCTGCTACCCGAGGTTTTCGGAATCGAATTGATCAACCGCCTCAGTGAAGAGGAGGACGACAAACTAAAGGACGGCGGTGCCGCGATGATGGCCTACGCCCGACTGCAATTCGAAGACATGTCCGAAGACGAACGCCAGGAGATCATCGCAGCCCTCAAACGCTACTGTGAACTCGACACACTCGCCATGGTCATGATCTACGAAGCGTGGAAGGCGGAGTGTTTCTAACCAAACGTGTCGTGCCTATCGTTTGCCGCGATCTCTCATACGACGCGATGAACATCGGCCATGGCACGATTACTAAACAACCTCGCGGACTACTATCGGGCGGACAAACGGCCCGTCAGGTTTTATCGTTCCCACTCTGAACGCCCACCAGGTCGTAGCTCGTACTCCGTCCCGAACCGACAGGAACTAAGATGTCCTTCCGTACGAGGTCTTCAAGATCACGACCCGCAGTGGCTTTCGAGGTTTTCGTCAGACTCGCCCACTTAGACAAGCTAAGCTTGCCCTCAAACCCGTCGAGCAGCCGGTTCAGCACTTTCCGCTGACGTTCGTTTATCGAGACGCCTTTTATCCGCTCCCAGAATCGGGCCTTGTCGATGACGTCTCTCAGAGTCTCCTCGGCTTGATTCAATGCTCCCTCCAGACAGCCGAGAAACCATTGCAGCCATCTCGTGACGTCGAGGTCTCCTTTCTGGGTCGCTTCGAGGACGTCGTAGTATTGGCTGCGTCCGGCTCTGATTTGCGACGACATACTGTAAAAGCGCTGCGGACTGTGTTCCGAGCGAGCCAGGGCCAGATCGGCAATCGCCCGCGCGACGCGTCCGTTTCCATCGTCGAAAGGATGGATCGTAACGAACCATAAGTGTGCGATTCCGGCGTCCAATACCGGATCTGTAGACTTCTCGAGTTCAAACCATTTTAGAAAGTCGCTCATTTCGCGCGTAAGGCGCGGGGCCGCGGGCGCAACGAAGTGGACATGCTCACGGCCTACCGGGCCTGACACGACGTGCATCGGGTCCGATGCGTCATCGCGCCAGTTGGCGACCGTGATCTTGCGCATGCCGCTGTGCCCGGTCGGAAACAGCGCCGCGTGCCACCCGAAGAGGCGGTCGTCGGTCAGCGCTGCGTTATAATTTTGCGTCGCATCGATCATCATTTCGACCACGCCTTCGACATTTCGATCGGCGGGAACCATGCCGGCCACATCCATCCCGAGCCGGCGTGCGATCGAGGACCGGACCTGGTCCCGGTCAAGTTTCTCTCCCTCGATCTCGCTCGATTTGACGACCTCTTCGGTAAGGGTCCGGAGTACGGATTCTTCCTGAAGACGGAATCCGAGCGCCTCCATTCGGCCGATAAGCCGGCCCTGCAGATGCCGTACACGCGAAAGGTCCGCTGCCAGAAGCGAGTCCTGCCACCGAAACTTCGGCCAATCGCTTAGTTCGTGGATGTAAGTCATGACTTTGTAGCCCAATGCAGGAAGCTTAGCCTTTATGACGAGAATACAGACCTCATTCGCCTCATATCGTGAGGAGATTACTGACCCTAATCTCCTCATATCGTGAGGAGATTATAGGCGCTTTTCTCCTCACCTGCAAGGTATTTTGTCTCGAGACCGGGTCGACAGAAGGCAGAAGGCAGAGTTCAGAATTCCGCAATCCGCAATCCGCAATCCAAACGCCGCTTGACTAATAACTTGACTAATGCTTGACTTACCGAGTGGGTTACGTTCCGAAGTTCAGCATTACTCCACGACTTCTCGGTCTGAGCGAGGAGATCGCCGTGCTGCGCGAACGCATACAGGCGGCGGCTATTCAGATATCATGGGTGCCGGCTCTTCAAAAGGATGCGCGATCGCGAAATGTTCATGCATCGACCGCCATCGAGGGGAACCCGCTGACACTTGAACAAGTTGTCGCGCTCGAAGAAGGACGCATTCTCACCGCTTCAAATGACCGCTCCGAGCGCGAGGTGCTCAACTACTTTGCCGGGCTTCGCTACGTTGAAAAGAACGCGATGAAAAAGCGGCTTCGACACGAAGACGTTTTCGCGCTGCATAAGATCCTTGCACGCGGAGTGATGGACCAGGGCGACGCCGGACGCTATCGGACGATCGGGGTCCGCGTCGGGAGCTACGTGCCGCCGCCCGCGGCAGATGTCTCGGCCCTGATGATGGATCTGCTCGAGTGGTGGAATGACGTTTCGCGCGATCTTTCGCCGATCGTCAGCTCCGCGATCCTGCATCACCGGTTCGAATCGATCCATCCATTCGCCGACGGAAACGGAAGGACGGGTCGCGCTCTGTCTCTTTGGGAACTCTATCGTCGCGGGTTCGACACTCATCACATATTTTCCGTGGACGAGTTCTACTGGGAAGACCGGCCGCGTTATTATGCCGAGCTCGATGCCGTCCGGCGGCAGGGCGACGATCTTACGCGATGGCTGGAATACTCGGTCGAGGGATTACGCGAAACGCTAGCCCGCGTCTGGATCCGCGTTCAGGCCTTCCAACCCGGGGACAAAGCCAGACTCACTCTGCGGCCAAAGCAGGAGCAGTTGTTGAGACTGCTCGCGGATCATGGCAGCATGTCGCCCGCCGAGATCTGGGCAGCGCTCGACATATCCCGCCAGGGCGCGATGGATCTGCTGCGTCCGCTGATCGACGCCGGGGTGATTGAAAAGCTCGGCAGCAAAAAGACTGGACGGTATTCGCTGAAGGCAGTAGGCAGTAGGCAAGTAGGCAGTAGGCAGTAGGCAGTAGGCAGTAGGCAGTAGGCAGTAGGCAGTAGGCAGTAGGCAGTAGGCGGTAGGC
>JBBKXD010000164.1:0-3667 GCA_037969295.1 Pyrinomonadaceae bacterium
AACTCCGATGTACAATGTCATTGCGGTTTCTCCTGTCAAAGAACGGATCTGTTTTTGTCGACATCGATTCTAATTCAATGTCGGGAGAAACCGTGTTTTATAGCATCACGAAATCACACGAAGAAAACACGAAAGAAGCCGCCACGAGCCTAGGGAAGATTCAATCTGACCCACTACTGATGGCTTGCGTCTACCTGTCGATGAAGATCGAGGGCACAGGCAGTTCGGCGGCTTCACCAAACAGCCTTGCGGCGAATCCGCCGTCAGAACTCCGAAGGTGATACCAAACTTTGCTTGACGGTCGAAAGACCGTGATCTCAGCCCGTCCGTCTCCGTCGAAATCTGCCTGCATCGGAATATCGCCGTTCAATCCGAACTGAACCGCGGTGAAACCCGCCGTCGATCGCAGCACATACCAGACGCCGGTGGAGGGGCGGAAAACCGCGAGATCGGCCCGGCCGTCTCCATCGTAATCTCCGCTTACCGGGATGTCTTCACTAACTCCGAACCGAACGATGCCGGCGGACCCATTTGAGCTTTGAAGGAAGTACCAGGTACCGGTGGATGGGCGGTAAACCGCGACGTCCGTCTTGCCGTCACCGTCAAAATCTTTGTTGACCGGTTTATCTTCTGAGAGCCCGAATTGAATAGCCGTAACCTGGCCATCCGAAGTTCGCAAGACATACCAAACGCCGGTTGCGGGTCGGAACACCGCGATATCTGCTTTGCCGTCGCCATCGTAGTCCGCGGGAACAACGAGATCCGTGGCGATGCCGAAGCGAGTAACCGAGAAACCGCCGTCTGAGCTACGCAGCACATACCACGAGCCTTCCGCCGGACGATACACCGCAAAGTCTGTTTTTCCGTCACCATCGAAATCCGCATTCGCAGGCTTGTCACCAGTGGTACCCCAGGATGCGCCGGACAGTTGACCGGTCGAACTATTGACGATCCGAAAATCGGGTTGGCCGCTGCTGTTAAGGTCGAAGACGGACAAATCCGTTTTTCCGTCGCCATCGAAATCGAATGGAGCCCCGCTGGAATTCTGACAGGCGCAGACGAATCCGTCAGTGACGGCAAGATCGTCGATATACTGGCCCTCGCGAAATCCACCGATGTCCGAGCCGATCCTGAAACGTAGCCTCACATTTTGTCCTGCAGCCGAGGCCGGGAGCTTTGCACGGGTCGTGATAAATTCCGATGTTTGGTTTACTCCGCTGCGGCCCGACCACCCGAGGCGACCCGCGAGCGGATTCATACAACAACCGTCGATCGTTCCATCGTATCCGCCCGACAAAAACGATCCGCCGGCGGCGAGAATGTCTTGCCAATCGCCGTCCCCGAGTCTTATTTCGAGAACCGATCCATCGTAGAGTCTGTTTCTCAGGAACGTCGTCTCTAGCTCGTACCAGTTGCGAAATTGAATTTCGGCATTGGTTGAGGCGACAGAAAACGCCGGTGAAATTACTTCGTTACTGCCTTGCTGAATCGGGGCAGGCGAGAACAAAGAGTTCGGTGTAGATTGATTCCGTATCGCGGACGTTCGCCAAAGTTGATGATTCGAACTCGACGATGTCGACCAACCGGCCGGCAGATTTGGAGCCGTCACCCCGTCAAAATTCTCGCGCATCGCAAATCGTCGAACACCGGTTTGGAGCGGTATCGAAATATTACCCACAAATGCGCCGCCGTCGCGAAGCTCAAACTCGAGAGCGGCGATAGTGCCGCAGCCGAGAGACGGCGCGATCGTAAACGTAAAGGGGCGCGAAACCGCGGGGCCGCCAGGCGACACGGCCCCATAAGATTGTGGCGGACCGGGATTGACGATCGCGGCATTTGGTAACAACGTCGCCGTCAAATTCGCCGCGGCTAAAGAACCGGTATTCTGCAGAGAGATATTGAACCCGACGGTCTCACCCGGTTCAGGAGCCTGATTGATGGCACAGCTTTCGGCGGTAAGTTGTATTCCCGCGCTTTCGATGATCGGAACCGGCTGCAGAGAAAAATTTCGAGTGATGGTTTGAGTATCGGCGACCGACACGGACACGGCTTGGGGAAGATATCCGCGAGCCGACGCGGTGACTTCGTACGTTCCCGGCAGTACCGACAAACTGCCGTAACTTCCGATTTGGTTTGTCGCCCTCGTATAAGCACCGGCCTTCACAACAGCGCCGGCTATCGGCTGAGAATTTGCAGCATTAGTCACCGTCCCAGTGATCGCTCCGCGCGGAGCAGCCGTACATTCGGCAAACTTGAAGTTGCCGATCCGCGTAAGCCATCCGAAGTCGCTGAACTCCTGACTCTCGAGTGAATAGTACGCGTTCGTCATCCAGAATGTGCAGTCATCGACCGGGTCGACCGTCATGCCGCTGTATTCGCCCCATCTCCAGCCAAAAGCCTTTTGCACTCCGGTACCTTCGACCAGAACACCCTCTTGTCGAAAAACGCCCATCGGATCCGCGGCGAGTTTCCCGGCGAAGAGGATGGATGGTTTCTTTTTGTCCGTCACGAAATTGTATTCGACGGCAAGATTCCCCTGATTGTCCTGTGCCGCCGCGCCGATCCATCTCGACGACTCGTTATCGCCAAGTGTCGTTTGCTCGGCAACGGCAAAGGCAGTCCCTGTTTTTCGAAACTCATAGACACGAACGCCGGCCCGGTACGGATCCGCAACCGATGTCCGTACCGTCTGATTCACGACAATGGATTCATGAGTCCCGAAATTTCGATAGGCGAGTCGAGAGTTTAGGCGATCGCTTTGCGAATCAAGTTTTTCACCGGGGGACGGCTGCGTGATATCAGCCCGTCCGTCAGGGCTCGTCGGATCAAAAGCGGCAACAGATATCGGGCTCTCGGCGCGTTCCGTAAATGTCGAACTGAACGGATCGTTGAAATCAGCATGAAAATCGTAAAGCCGGATCGCGTCCTGTGCATCGCCGTATTCGGTCGCGGTGTAGCTCGCGAAAATATTCGGAGCTCCGGCCGGCGGTGGCCGCAAACCATCCATATCCGATGGGAGCAAACCCTTTCGACGCGGGCCTGGTGGAACCGGCAAGTTGAAGTAGACGTAGCTCGCCATCGGATCGCCCGCGAGGATCTTTGTCCGGTCAAATACAAACGCACCGGCGCCGACATAATCCGCACCCAGGAATTCGTCGGTCGACATGTAGTAGCCGTCCGGCCACACGCCGAATTTTGGAAAATCGTTGAGCCTCACACTCGGCATCACGAACTCATAGCTGAAGTACTGGCCAAGCGGATCGCCTGTTTTCGAAACCGCGACCATCTGCCTGAAAGGCGGGAACGCCGTGCACGTCTGGCTGATCAGCCAGCGATCCGCGAGAGGATCGTAGACAACTACAGCCAGACCGTCATTACGCGTCGAACAGACTGTCCCGAGTGATTCGAAGAGGCTGCTGATCCTGAGAGGCTGTGACATCGGCTGCCCGCTTTTATTGAAAACGCGGAACAGGGAATTGACGATTTGAACATAGTGGTTCGGCCCGACATCGCCGTTCATGTCGGGCGGAATGATCAGCAAGTTGTAGATGATTGCGTTATCGATATTTGCGAGGCCGGGGATCGACAACGAAGCTTGCGGCATCGGCGTGGTTCCGAACTCAACGAGCGATGCATCGGCCTCGCGGCTAATGCCGGATAGACCGAA
>JBBKXD010000165.1:0-4740 GCA_037969295.1 Pyrinomonadaceae bacterium
ACCATCCGCCCGGGGCCGCCCGTAATACCCTGCGCCGCTGTCATAGAATGAAAAACTCGCCCGTCGAATTCGATTATTCCGCTGTCTGTCGAGATCCAGATATGACCGTCGACAGATCGGAACAGGTATTTTCTGAGCCCATCATCGAGCCCTTTAATTGCCGTGAATTTGAAGATGTCGCCCGATCGTTCTGGCAGACGTACCTCTACATGGGTTTGTAGTTGAGCAATGGAATCTAACTTACGAGACCCAAAATTTCCATTTCGGTAGAGGTCCGCTAACGGTTCTGGGTTCACAACATAAATTCCGCTGGAACGCGCTATCCAGATCCTGCCGACAGAATCTTCTAAAACTGATGTCAGCAGATCCGTTGGGGAAGAATCGACGCTGTAAAAAATTTGGCGCCCATCGGGCAAACGGCGTATCAGTCCCCATGAGGTGGCCATCCAAAAACTTCCGTCTCGGCCTTGCTGGAAATCCATAATGGCGAAACCCATCAATGGATTTTGCGGGATACCAAGTTCGACCTTGCGGAGCGAAACTTTGCCACCCGCGTTTTCCACAATGTTTAGATCACCGCTGACAAACCACAGCTGGTCTGAACTATCTTCAAAAAGAAAGCCACGCCGTTCGCTGACAAATTCCGCATTTAGAACTGCGCGGTCGCCATTTCGAACTGCCGTCGTTTTTGGCGAGTGTTTAGGATCAAAACGATATAAACCGCCGGTGGTCCCGATCCAATACACACCTTTCCGCGTTTCCAGAATGTGTTCAATTCCTGGCGGCGCCCCGACTGCCGCGACCTCATAGTTCGTAAACTCGCGTCCGTCAAAACGGGAAAGTCCGTCGCGGGTGGCCAACCACAAAAATCCACGGGAATCGCGCATCAGGTGCGAAATGAAACTGCTGCTTATACCATCAGCCGACGTGTAAACTTTGACCGGCAGGCGTTCGGCACCAGCGCTCCGGAAAAGCAAAAGCAATATCAGCAGCGTTAAGAAAGATGCCGAACATTTGGATCGCCGGAAGATGGTCTTTTGTATACGTGCCGGGTTACGGCCGTTTCTGCGTTTGAGGTTGGGTAATAGTTTTGGGATGGGGCATTATACATTCGAAATTGCGCCCGGCACGAAAAAATTATTGGTGCAGTGGCTGCGACGCGATCGGGCACCCTACTGAATTGGTGATCATTCGTCCGACTGGCATCTGTCTTGAGAGTTCCCTCGCATGGCCGTTCCGTTTTGAAAGCGTAAACACGAAATCACACAAAACAAATCCAAATCAACCTTCGACCCGCTCGGCGAGTTCGGCCCAGCGGGCGTTCCCCATTTTGGATTTTAGATTTTGGATTTTGGATTCAGCTAAGACCGCGCGGCACGCGCTAATGACAAGAGCGGTGGTTCCGACCGATGTTCACGGTTGAAGAGTTATGAACCCAGTCGCTACCGCTCCCGGTACTGACAAGATGGTCGGCACCCACCGGCTCGTTAGTCACACTCCCCGGCTAAGGCCGTACAATCTATCGACCATACTCATCTCCGTACTCTTCGGCGGCGTATTTGTACCACCTTTCGAGATGATCGGCCAGGCCGTCGAGACGTCATACTTTGGTGTGGCTCCTATCAACATAAGCGGACGTCTGAGCGGTACCGGTGTCTACAGATTCGATCTGATGGACTACGGCGACCTTCTGGGAAGCAGTGCCGTTTATCTCAACACTAATTGTGCACTCGACGCGACGACCCAGGTTTGCCACCGCAATAACGGCCGCTCCGGCGAAAAGACGCTGACGATCGGTGAATCTGCCGTGGCATCGCATCTTGCGCACGGTGACACGCCGGGCCCGTGTGCGAAGAACAATTAACTTATCACTACAGCCTGGAAGGCCAGTAACTGGCCATAGGCACTGCAGTAGCAGGGAGATGACGATGTCTCGCCCTGCTGCTTTTTTTGTTTAGAGGCGTTGCGTTGCAACCGCCTCTCATTTCGATTCCGCTATCGACCCGCTCCTGAAAACAATCTGAAATGTCTCCGCCATTTTGTTCACCCAGAGTTGAAAGCTTATAAAAGCGGCGCTCCTAGCCGCCGGATTTCATATTGTCATTCCGGCACAGCGCCTCGCGAGCGGGGATTACGTAATAAGTCTCAAAGGCCTGGGCCCGCACAAGGTATACGAAAGCGCCGGTGATTTCGCATTCACGGTAAGGCGGGACCGGTGATTCGAGTCCCTATCACGCCTCGCCGAAGGATGCACGAGTTTTCTTCCCGCGGGAGTAGAGCTCGCTGATGACAAACTCGCGGCGAAGGACCTTGTAAACAAAAACCAATCTCACGGCTTCGACGGCCTCACGCCATCTCGACAGCCATATAGAGAAACTACGCCGGGAAAAATTATTCTTCAGCGGCAGGCCTTCCGTTTCGTAGAAATCCAGGAAACCGAGTAGTGTCTGAAGCTTTCGCAGCGCCATGTCTTCGGTCAGCTCGATCTCAAGACGCTTCGAAGCGGACCATACGGAAAACATTTTGCGGCGTAC
This sequence comes from Pyrinomonadaceae bacterium, assembly GCA_037969295.1. GTDB lineage: Bacteria > Acidobacteriota > Blastocatellia > Pyrinomonadales > Pyrinomonadaceae > OLB17. The sequence goes on from JBBKXD010000165.1 coordinate 2,535, forward strand.
GCAGTCGTTTAGGACGATCGCCGGAACCGTGATGGTAAGGTCGACATCGACCGGCGTCTTTAGCTCTTCGATCTTGTTCGCCGGCATGTCGAGCAGAAAATGATGCTCGCCGTCCTCGTCCTCTACTCTGAAGATCACTTTCGGGAAAAGCTTCTTACGAATGAGCGCCGGCGTGCTGTCGAGAAAGTTTCGAAAGTAGCGGTCGAACGCTTTGAAGCTGGCCTTCGTCTTATCTTCTTTTTCGTATTGCTTCTCGAGCTTCCCGGAATATTTCGCCTGCATCTCGACGATGATCTCATCTTTGCGCGAGTAGTCGAACGTGCGCAGGTCAAAGCCGTCCCTGCTGTCCCACGTGCTCCCGGGAACCATGATGACGCACTCGCTGCCGGCCGCTTTGGCTTCCGGCCGCGAGTTGTAAAAATCGGCCACCATTTGCGGATTTACTCCGGTGTCGTTGAACTGCACCGTTTCCTTGTGCAGAAAGCAGTGATTGCTAGCGAACGGGACTGCGTACCGCGCCCCAACCGCAAGCGAGAAACCCGTGAATTCCTCAATGTACTGCTGGGCGGTCCGAAGCTCCGGGAATTTCTCCTTATAGTTCTTGATCGTGTACGGGATCGGCGTCGCGCTCGAATGACTGCGAAAGCAGAAATCTACTTTCGGAAACCGGTTGGTTATCTGTTTTAGAGGTAGCCCGAATGTCTTACAGTCGTTGGCGTTCAACAAAGTAGTTTCGCCATCACTCACGACGGCGGCCGAGTCTGAGGAGAAGAGACCGAACTGGAATGAGTGCAGGTAACAATTTTCCCAAAGCTCGAACTTATCGCCGTGGGGGATCTCGACAATATTATCGAACTTGCACGATTTCAGATCACGGACCATACGCGTGCCCGGGATCTTCGGGACGAGATAAGTCACATCGCGACCGAACAGACGCATCGAAGGAGCGTGAAAATGGTCCCAATGAAGATGTGTGAGGTATATGTAATCCGGCTTGATCGCGTCGATCTCCGCACGGTCAATCTCTGGAAAATTCCACCAGCTCCGCCAGTAACACGAACCGATGAGCCAGGGATCGAAAAGAAGAGTTTTACCTTTGCCTTCGACCGACATCCCGGCGTGGCTGAGAATTTTAAACTTCATAGATGCGTACGATCGGTCGGCGAAAAGTTGATATACAAATTTTATCGTCATTCGGGTAACGGGGTAAAGACTTGGTTTGTAGTTTCGTGTTGCGGTTGGTCTTGGTCACGTCCGAGCCGTAGGCGTAGTGCGAGCGGCCCGTTTCGTCGGGTCGGAGCGCGGGGAAGAAGTATTTTTGCTTTGCCTGCTTGGAAAGGGCGAGGTGCAGCAGCAGAGCGCCATCCCAGCAGCGGAAGCCGCTGCCACCCCTCCTTCGGAAGGAGGGGAGCCATTTCGATTTTGGATTTTGGATTTTGGATTTCCGATTTCGTTCGTGTGGCTTAGTGTGGTTTCGTGGTTTCAGTTCTTAAAGCCGAAACCACGAAAGCACACAAACTTACTCGAAACAAATCCACCAACCGAATCAACCTTGGACGCGTTCCGCTAGTTCTGTCCAGCGGGTGAGGTCGGTTTCTAGTTGGGTGGTGAGACGTTGCTGTTCGAGGAATCGTTCGTGGACTCGGGTGGCGTCGGTGGCGGAGGTGGTTAGTTCCCTTTCGATCTCTGGGAGGCGATTTTCGGTATCGGAGATTCGCTTCTCCAACTCTGCGAGTTCGCGGGTTTCTTTGAATGTTAGTTTGGTCTTTGGTTTTTGGTTTTCGGTCTTAGCAAGAAGGGCGTCGCCTTCCACCACGCCGTTAGACGCGCCATCCCCTCCGTCAACGCTAGGAACCCAGTCGCTACCGCTCCCGGTTCTGACAAGAGCGGAACCCCGGTCGCTACGGCTCCCGGCTCTGACTGGTGCGGTCGTCTCTGGCTCGTTGCTCAACGCTTCTTCACGGTCGTGGGCTTCCAGATACGCACTGTAATCTCCCGCGTATTCGCGGACATTACCGCCGGGGTTGAAGTGAAAAATGTTGTCGATCGTCCTATCAAGAAAATATCGATCGTGGCTGACGACGATGAGGGCACCGGCGAAGTCGTCGAGGTATTCTTCTAGGGCGATGAGGGTGGGAATGTCGAGATCGTTGGTTGGTTCATCGAGGAGCAGGACGTTTGGCGAGCCCATGAGGATTCGCAGGAG
>JBBKXD010000166.1:0-3310 GCA_037969295.1 Pyrinomonadaceae bacterium
GATGATCTTCACTGGATTTCGCCATTTCAAACACTAGAGTTAAACCATGTTTGTTAAAGTTATTCCTTAGCTTGCTTGACACTTAGACCCGGCTTCCGTATAGTCTAGTTAAACACGACCACTGAAGGAACGCTCAGAAGATTTGAATCCAAATTTTCAGGGCGTTTTTGTTTTTTTCACGGTAAGAACCTGTTTATTTGCAGGTCGTTACCGTCGGTCTTGATAGTGACCGTTCCCTTTTCGCCCGTCGTTACGACAGAAGCTCCGGATTCCCGCCAGCGAGCAACGATCTCCGGATGGGGATGCCCAAAACGAGATCGTCTACCGACTGAGATCACTGCCGTATTAGCTCGAACGCGAGTTATAAATCCGTCCGTCGATGAGGTCCGGCTCCCGTGGTGCGGCACCTTAATAACATCCGCCCGCAGATCGAAGGAAGAATCGGCAAGTAGCTCATTCTCCGCTTCCCGTTCGATGTCACCTGTGAGCAGAAACGCACGGTTTCCGAAGGTGATCTTCAACACGACGGAAGAATCATTCGCTGACGCAGTAGTCGGCCCGTTCTCTTTCGGATGCAGTATGTGAACGGTCGCTCCACCAATAGAGAATTCGTCGCCGCGATGGACGGCAGCGATCGCGATCCCTTCCGATTCAAGAACTCGCATAAATTCAGAAAACTCCGGGTCGTCAACCGGCGTCTCTCCAACTAGCGCTAACCCGATATCAAAGTTTCGCGCGACGTCGTTCAGCCCTTGTATGTGATCGGCATCGGCGTGGGTCACCAAAATGTAATCGATATGCGAGTAACCCTTCGCCCACAAGAATGCGGAAACGACCGACTCCCCGATCCTTCGTATGTCCGGCTCGAAATCTCTCTTACCAGCGCGGTAATCGACTCGGCCGCCCCCATCAACGAGCATCGTCGCGCCGTTCGGGAAAGTCACAAGCGCGGAATCTCCCTGACCGACATCGAGGAAATCGACTGTCAGTCGTCCGTCGGGCGCGGGTGCGCTGTATGGATGAAAAACAATTACGAGAGCGAGTGCGAGAGTACAGAGCAAGCAACTAGAAAACGAGCGTCGAGTGTTGCCCGCCTGGTGAGCGGGATCGAAAGGGTTCCATTTAAAGATTCCCACGGCGGCGGTCACGACCACCGCGCTGAATAAAGGATAAATCCATTTCAGGTTGCCCGTGTAGGTCGGTAATCGAAAACTGGCTAGCCGATTGTCGGAAAACCACGAGGGTACCCACATCATCAGCGAGTTCATAACTTCCGTCAGCCCGCTTAAAGGAGCTGCGAGCCATTCGCTAAACGCCGCGATGAGAACGGTGAAGACGGCGCAAAAACTTTCTGCCGCCAGAAATAGCCCGACCCACAGATTCAGCAGGACCGATACCGGCGACACGCGATGAAAATAGATCACCAGCAGCGGCAGCATCCAGATTTGAACGATGATGGAAACGGTCAGGCCTTCAAAAACGTACGAAATAACGCTCTGCACGTTAGGAGATATGAGCCATTCTGGAGACCGCGCCTTATAAAGATTCGCGGACCAGATCTGGCGCCGGTTCTCGATCTTCCAGTCGGCGTCGTTCCAGTACAGAAAATCGCAGAAAGCTCGTACGTATTTCGAGACGTTTGGGGGAAGCGGGCGCTGGGCGGTCGGCGTCCAGCTTCCGATCGCGCGCAGTTTCATGATGAGCGGAAAGGCACATCCGACAATTGCCGCAACACTGACTACCGTTAGCTGAAACGAGGCCGAAAAAAGATCGGCGGGCCGCCACGCCAGCAGCAGCAGCACGCAAAAACCGAGCGCGTTCAACTGCGATCCTTCTCGGTAGATCACGCGAGAAAAGAGCAAAACGGTGAACATGATGGTCGCACGAACGACAGGCGCTTCGAGTCCGACCGCGAAGGTGTATGCCCAAAGAAACCCGACGGCAAGAATGAATTGAAAGATCCGGCGGCGGACAAAGTACGAAACGATCCAAATGGTTAGTCCGCCGATGAAAGTAATATGAAGGCCGGAGATGACAAGAACATGAAATGTGCCGCCATCGCGGAAAACTTCGGAGGTCTGCCGATCCAGAAAATGTTGATCGCCCATTAGAGAAGCGATCATCACACCCGCCGTAGGAGCCGAAAAGCGATCGCGAAATTCATAGATGAAGCGCTGACGCTGCTCGTAAATCCACGCGAGCGGCAGAAACACCGCCTCCTCACGAAGCTTCTCGATCAGAAAGATGCTCTTAACTGTCGCCGTTGCGTCAATTCCCTGCTGATCAAGTATCTCGATCCGCGAGCCAACGCCCGGATTTTGGAATCTTTCTTCGCGTTCCAGCCGTGCGTATATTCTTAATCGTGAGCCGTAACCGAGGTTGATCTGATCAAATGCGCCGTCGCTGACGTTTTCATCACCCGGAAAAAACAGCCGCACCTTTCCCGACACCTCGACATCAGCATTTTTGTAGGTCAGCTTTTCCGCGCGCAGGGGCAAGAACATCCCCTGGTATGCCGGCTCCGGAAAACCAAATAAGACGCCCTCGATCTCGACCGGCTCTCCCGAATGAATGCGACCGTCGTCGTAAATTCGCTTGATGCGATTCTCGGCAATGCTCTGGTTTTGAATCGCGAAAGAAAGCGTGCCGAGCGAAACAAAGGCAACGGGAAGAAGAAAAAAGGCGGCGTTTCGTCGGACAATGCAAACTATTGCAAGGAGGCCAGCGATGAACAATGAAACAAGCGATCGGATCTCGAAGACGTGCCCAAGCGCAATTCCGAGCGCGAACCAAACTGCGAGCCAGAGCAGAGGGTGTCGGCTGAAGGTTTGTGGGAGGGTTGTGTCGGACATCCTGGGAGATTATTCCGTGTTGATAAATTGTCTAAGTTCGCGAAAACGCTCCTCGCTAATCCCGTCGATGATGAGCAAATGTTCGGGTCTGCGGAACGGCCCGTAACGGTCGCGGTGTTCGACGATCTTCTGTGCCAGCACAGGTCCAACGTGCGGAAGCTTCTGTAGCTCCGCCGCGCGAGCGGTGTTGATGTTGATAACGAAAGAGGCGGGCGAATGCGACGCTTCAGTACCAAACGCAGTCGTCACTTTCCGGGTCGTGCAGCAAGAGAGCAGAGCCGATCCGACTGGAAAAAACAAAAATAAGACGACGAGTTTTTGCGGGAGATTCGACGTACGCATTTTCGCGCTCGACTTGTGTGCAAAATGCTAGAACTCTTGATATTACAAAGTCTTGAACAAATTAATTCTGTGGAAACGTGGTGTTTTTCCACAGAATGTGTGGAAAAAACTGTGAA
>JBBKXD010000167.1:0-2925 GCA_037969295.1 Pyrinomonadaceae bacterium
TTGACCGGCGAGGAGAAAGAGCTGCTGTCGAAGCACCCCACGAACGACATCGAGGCGTATCACCTTTACCTGCTGGGGCGTTACCATTTGAACAGGCTGACGGACGAGGGTCTTTGGAAAGCGCTGGACTACTTTCGACAGGCGATTGATAAGGATCCCAACTACGCGCTGGCCTACGCCGGGCTGGCAGATGCCTACATCTCCCTGGGCAACTTCGACGCGCTGTCGCCAAAGGAAACCTTCCCGAAGGCGGAGCAGGCGGCGTTGAAAGCTCTGGCGTTGGACGAACACCTTGCCGAAGCCCACGTTTCGCTGGCAAACGCCAGGTTCCTTTACGACTGGGACTGGTCGGGGGCAGAGGCCGAGTTCAAGCGAGCCATCGCGCTCAACCCCGGCTATTCAGACGCCCACCAGATGTATGGCTATTATCTGTCCGGCATGGGTCGGTTTGACGAAGCTCTGAGAGAGATGCAACGGGCGCAGGAGCTAGACCCGCTCTCGCTCGGAAATCTCATTGGGATAGGAGAGGTACTCCACCTCGCGCGCCGGGACACGGAAGCGATTGCGGCATTCCAGAAGGCACTCGACATGGACCCGAACTCCGGCATGGCGTACTGGGCGCTCGGTCGGGCTTACACCGAGAAAGGTATGTATGAGGAGGCCATCGCGGTCTTTCAGAAGGCGATACCCTTGTCGGGGGATAGCCCGGACGAGCCGGCCGAGCTCGGGCGCGCCTTCGCCCGGTCAGGCAGGAAAGCCGAGGCGCGGAAGATCATAGACGATTTGAAGGAGCAATCGAAGAGAAGGTACGTCGCCCCGACCATCATCGCCGCCCTTTATGCGGCGCTAGGCGAGAAAGATCAGGCCTTCGTCTGGTTAGACAAGGCTTACGACGAGCACGACTTTCTTCTCGTCTTGCTCAAGGTCGAACCGATGTTTGACGGACTTCGCTCAGATGCACGATTCGGAGCTCTCGTGCGCCAAGTCGGCCTACCTCAGTAAGTCTGGACGGGTGCTGGGGGCGCAGTGAGCTTGAGCTTGGATCGGAGGCTGTCACTGGGAGCTTCGCGGATCTCGTTCGCCATCATGAATTTTCGGCAGGCGACAGTGAGCATCTGACGGTTTCGGAACGTAAGTGAAGCGTAGTACGTAAAAAGTCCATTAGATAAGCGATCTGCGTGAGTGCTCTACCACTGAGCTAAGTCGGCGATAATAATTTCAGATCTCAAATTTGAAATTTCAAAATCGGGAAAGAGGGCTCTACCACTGAGTGTCGGCCAAATCACCTAAACCGAGGGATCCTTCTCGCCCGCCCGCGTATCCGAGTTGGCCTTTGTGGTGCCTACCGACGAGCTGCTGTAGAAGTACCGGTTGCCAGTCGCCGTAACACCCCTCGGGACCAGGGGATCGGCCCAGATCTCGAACTTTGCGGGAGCCGAGCTGGACGGCTCAACCAACACCATACTAAATTTGTAGCCGTTCACCGTCGGATTCTCTCCGGCAAACTTTTCGTCCAAACCCGACGCCTGGATAAGCTGGTCAAAGGTGCCAAACCGGCCGCGGTTTTGGGAGGCGTATTGAGCCTGGAAAGTTCTCAGCCGCTCCATCATCGTGATCGCCGCCGTCTCGTTGCCGGCTTTGATCATCGCTCCCCAGGCAAGACTGCCGACGCCGATCAGCAGTCCGATGATCGCGATGACGATCATCAATTCGATTAGGTTAAATCCGCGCTGATCCTTAAAGCGCCTTCGTAGGGTGTTCATATACAGCAAGAGATCCTCCGGTGTTCATCACGTAAGCAGACAGGGTAAGTTTCAAAAGTTTAGATGCTTTTGCCCTGAATTTCAAACGGGTCGTGAATAGCGAATCGTGAATCGTGAATAGTGAATCGTGTTTTTCGTCATACGCCGTAGATTCTGTCCGATGAGCCATATTTCGAGCCTGAATCCCCGAAAATGATCTCAAACAAGCCCGGATCGCCGGATCAGATAAACATTCCGCATCTTCTGTCATAAAATCGGGCCTTGTGGTGTATTTTAGGTGGAAAGCATTTGACCGATGCTGACGATGAGCAAATCGACGGAAATATTCGTGGACTCGATGTCCGAACAAACAGCGACCGCGGCAGCGACAGAAACGATCGGGTTTGAGGAGGCTTTTACGCTCCACCATCGGACCGTTTATCGTGCCGCGCGGTCGGTAGTTCACGACGGCGGCCTGGCCGAGGATGTGACGCAGGAGGTTTTCATCAGGCTGTACAAGCATATTGACACGCTGCCCAATCTCGAAATGCTCCGACCGTGGCTTATACGGGTTGCCCTGAACGTCGCAAAGAACACCCTGCGAGGGAATTTAAGGGCGAACACGCGTGACGAAAATTACGTCAAAGAAACAGTTGAGAACAGCATATTTTCGGTCGAGTCGGAATATGAACAGAAGAACGAGGTGAGCGAGATCAACCGGGCATTGAACAGGGTAAGGGAACCGCTGAGAAGCTGCCTGGTTTTGAAACAGCAAGGGCTTTCGTATCGCGAGATCGCGGAGAGCCTTTCGCTCAACGAAACGAGCATCGGGACATACGTCGCTCGTGCACGTGCTGAATTTATGCGGTTCTATGGCAAGGTGGGGGAAGATTCGGTATGAACGGAAAATGTTTTGAGCCAGGCACCATTCAGGCCTTTTTAGACGGTGAGACAACGCCCGATGTGTCGCTGCGTCTGACCGAACACATCGCGGCCTGCGATAACTGTGCACAGAGGATGGCCGAGTCCGACGAAGAGAACTCGTTGGTATTTGCAACGCTCGAACGCGAATTGAACGCGCTGGTCCCGACACAGCGCCTATGGTTGCGAATTAACGAGACTATCGAAGTTGAAAAGAGCCGGACGCCGGTTTGGCAGAAAGTTCTTGTATATATAGGGACGT
>JBBKXD010000168.1:0-8020 GCA_037969295.1 Pyrinomonadaceae bacterium
GGAAGTTTCTGGTCAAATTCAACTTTTGCCGGCGGTTCGTAAAGCAAAACGCCCACTTCTTTTATCGAGTTGATCGCGGCGCTCGGCCGGATAAATATCTGGTGTGGTACGGTCGCGGAGCCCGATCGAACTTCGACGATCTCGCCGATCTTCAGGCCTGCCGGATAAATTCCATCCTGACCTGTCGTATAAACCACCTGCCCCACCTCCACGTTCGCACTTCCCGGAACGTATCTCATTTCGACAAGATCGCGCTTACTGGTACCGGCAACGACGCCCAGAACGTTGGACGTGCCGATCTCTCCGACGACACCGCCAACGCCCGATTTATCTCGTGTGACCAGATCGAATTGCGCCGTCAGCGGTCCTACCGCGGTAACGCGTCCGATCAAACCGCCGTCGCTAACCACCGGCATATTTAGTTTTACGCCGTCCAAACTGCCGCGATTAATGATCGACGAGTCGAACCAGATGCTGGGGTCGCGGCCTATGATCCGGGCCGTCAGCACTTTGTGCTTGCTGTTCTCTTTTAAATCGAGAAGCGACCGGAGGCGATCATTCTCGGCAGTCAGATCTTCCTTGCCTTTGATCTCAAGCTCGAGCTCCTGCACCCTCTGCTTTAGAATGTCGTTCTCGCTTTGCGCTGATCGAAGATTTGAGATCGAACTAAAGTAGTTTGAAAGTCCGGAGGATACACTTGTGACGGGTGATTGGACGAAGTCGGCGGCCGCCTGCGACCAGACGCGAATGATCCGCTGGCCCGACGTGATCTCCCGAGCGTCGAACGCCATCAACATAAAGTTCCCCAAAAGCAGAACTATCACCAGCCAAGGTGTCATCCGCCATACTTCTTGTTGACTACGCTCAACCATTCCTATTAGTGGTGAACGGTGAACGGTGAGTGGTGAATGAAGCCGTCAAGTTCATCACTCACCACTCACCACTCACCACTAACTTAATTACCGGTCATCAATGAATTGTCCCACTTAACGCGTTTAAGAAGTTCGATGTCCGAGAGCATTTTTCCAGTGCCCAGAACAACTGAGGAGAGAGGATCATCCGCGATCACGACCGGCAATCCGGTTTCGATCATCAGACGTTTGTCGAGATTTTTGAGCAGTGCGCCTCCGCCGGTAAGAACAATGCCGCGTTCGACGATGTCGGCCGAAAGCTCAGGCGGCGTTCGTTCGAGAGCGACACGGACGGCATTGATAATAGTCGAGACCGCATCCGAGAGAGCTTCGCGAATCTCCTCGTCAGTCATCGTGATCGTTTTCGGGATGCCTTCGATAAGGTTACGGCCGCGAACGTCCATCGAGAGCGGCTCATCAAGCGGGAAGGCGCTCCCGAGTGCGATCTTGATCGCCTCAGACGTACGTTCGCCGATCAGCAAATTATATTTGCGCTTGATGTATTGGGTGATCGCCTCGTCCATTTCGTTTCCGGCAACGCGAACTGCGCGTGAATAGACAATACCCGACAGCGAAATGACAGCGATATCGGTAGTTCCGCCGCCGATATCGACGACCATATTTCCGTGCGGCTCGGTTATCGGAAGGCCGGCGCCGATGGCCGCGGCCATCGCCTCTTCGACAAGGTAAACTTCAGAGGCCTTTGCGCGATAGGCCGAATCCTCGACCGCTCGACGTTCTACCTGTGTGATCTCAGACGGAATTCCGATCACGACCCTTGGTCGTACCCAGGACTTTCCATTGTGGGCCTTTCGGATGAAGTGCTGAAGCATCTTCTCGGTAACTTCAAAATTCGCGATGACGCCGTCCTTCATTGGACGGATCGCGACGATATTTCCGGGCGTCCGGCCGAGCATTTCCTTTGCATCGCGTCCGACCGCTTCGACCTGATTCGTCACCTTGTTGATCGCTACGATCGAAGGCTCAGAAACTACAATTCCGCGCCCTTTGGCGTAAACAAGGGTATTTGCTGTTCCGAGATCGATAGCAAGGTCGCTCGAAAATAGACTAAACAGTGATTTAAAAGCCATTTTTTAATTCTTACTTCTGAACGCAAGATTCAGAGGGTTCTTATTGCTTGGAAGAGTTGTCGCCGCCCTCAAACATCGCTACTCGGGTATGATTTTCTGAAGTGACTGTGGACCCCAAACGTCTAGTGAATAAGCATACACTCTTTCATCAGCGTTTTTCTACTGTAACCACGGGATTTGTCCATTTTTTTTCACAAGTGGAAAACAAATCGACGTTCTCCCGGGGCTAGCGATAAAAGCCCGCTTCCGAAATGAAAAAGGGCGGTCCGAAAGACCGCCCGGGTTCAGGTCAAGATAGTCAATTTATGGAAGAGCCACGAAATCAAGGTTAGTGATATTGTCGTTTACGGTAACCATCGCCGGCGGTGGGAAGTTATAGCGTTTAGCTGATGCACCGATCGTATACATCTGACCCGAGAGAACATTTGAAAAACCGTAGTATCCGAAAGGATTTGTCAGCGAAATCCGCGTATTACCGCCTGAATCGGTTAGAGACACATAAACGCCTCCGAGCCCGCGGCCACCTTCGTTTGTAACACGGCCTGAAATCGATACGTTCGAGGCGACTGCCGGGGCCGGTCCCTGAATGCGGACCGTCATTGAATTGCCCGTCTTGAAGAAACCGATCGTCGCGTCAACCATCTGAGGAGGGCGGTTGGAATCGAAACGGAAATTATACAGGGTTCCCCATCTAAGCGCATTCGCATTATCGTTCACGGCAAAAGTTTCCGAACTCCACGTGACCGAAGAACCCGACTGCAGAGAGGCCCATGGCGTACTGCTGAACCCGGCATTCCCTGTCGTACCATCGGCGGTCCAACCGGGGTGCTGTGGGGGGGCGTGGAATCCAAGGTTACTTAGGTTGACCCCGCTCCCGGTAGGCACGTTGAACGACTGAATGCCGCGATCAAGGTTCTGGTTATAGACGGCATACTCGTAATGCCAAACGCCGGGGGAAGGGTTGGTCACTTTGTAACCGACAATGGCGATTCCATCCGCTCCGGGCGCGGGCTCGATCGCAACAAACGACGCGCCCGTCCACGCATTGATCGCGGGCTTGGCCCGCTGCGTCGTACCAGCCTGGGCAAAGCTGAACGGGCTTCCGGTGCCTGTCACAGTATACTTTCGGTACGAGACGTTGTTGTTCATATTGCACTGGGTGGGGTTCGACTGGCACCAGACATACTCATGCGGTGTGACGTACTGTCCTTCGGCGTAATAAGATGCGCCGGGATTCAATGTCGTACTGAGGTCAGCGATCTCCGTTAATATTCGGTGCGACGGTCCGAGGTGTGTGTGACCCGTGTGACTGTTATTCGGCGTGGCGGAGTCATTGCGGGGATAAAAACCGGTATAGGGATTTATCCAGGCACGCGAACCCAGACTTGGACCGGAATTCAAGCTTGCCGAATACGGATCGGAACAACCGGAGCCGAGCCTTGAACCGCCGACTCCGTTACAACCAAGGGCGCAAAGGTTTTGGGTCAGCGCGGTAAAGGCGTGTTTGACGCTTGATTGGCCGACCTGTTCAAACCGCCCATCATTGCTTGGGCCTCCGCTCATTCGATAAAGGTTTTGCGGGATAGTCGGATGGTCGTTCGAGGGATTGGCAAACCAGTTCAGATCTACCGTACCAAAGTTGCAAGAGTCGGTCCCGACCGCAAGGCCCACCTGAGTTCCGCTGCTGCTGCCGAATTGCGCGAGACCTGTAAGATCTCCAACGACGACATCGGGTCCCGGAACCGTTCCATTCTCGGGTCTGAGCGATGGCATCTCTGAGGACTGCACCTCGCCGTTAACTACCTGGGTCACCTCGATCGGCTGCATTGTGGCGTTGATCGAAATCTGTCCGATCACCGATCCGGCGTCCGAGGGACGCCCGAGTTCGGCCGCGAATTCATTCGAGATCAACAGTCGTCCGAGCTGAAGGCTGAGGACACGGCTGCCGGAATTGTATTCATACTGATGCCCCTCAACGTTAAAAAATGCAAATCCCGATTTCCCGTCGCGAATGACGAGGTCGTAGGAGTCTCCCCACGGCATGCTCTCGACAACCAATTGGCTGTAAGAGTCACTCAACTTAGCCGGGAGACTGACCGTATTCTGCGGAATAATTTCCATTGAGCTGGGCAATGCTCCCCGAAATTCGCCGTCGAAAACGAGAACCTTGAAGAAAGAGGATCGCTCTATGTCAAAGCGCAATGTGCTCGACCTGGGTTCTTTCCCGCGAGTACTCGTCCCGTTGAGCCGGTCGAAGTTTAGATCCATCGCAACACTGCCCTCTGCTACGATCATCTTCTCGAGTGTTCCGGTATCCTGGTTGGTGTTCTGGCTAACTTTTGTAAATGAACGATCGGAACCGTTGCTAAACAAAACGAGCAACGGCAGTAACGCAACGAGAAATGTCTTCAACATAATTTAAGATCCAGTTTTTAGGCTTTCAGCCACAGGGCTATGCAAAAGTGATGAGCTCCAAGTTAGTGGGCGCCGTGTATAGTAGCATTCTTTTTTACACTCTTTTGGGTCGTTTAATCAAGTCCGGTATAGTATTCGTTCACCCGGTTCTCATGTGAGCTCCCGACACTAATTTTTATGAAGAGTGGTTGCGTAGGCAAGGAAAACAAGGAAACACGGGTCGTAAATCTCCCCATCCTTAAGAATTCTACGCATCCGAAAAGTGGAATTCGCGAATCCCGCACTAGCAGATGGAGGGCCGCTTCGCTCATCGTTCTATATCTGCTGATGATCGCCCACCTAGTCCAATGGTGGCTGATGGGCCGGACAATATCGCCGATCGAACCTTCGGAGTCGATGTATACCCTTCAGTACGGTGCCGTTAACGCAGGCTTCATATTTTTTACTCTGGCGATTTTGGCTACGCTTATCTTTGGCCGCTTCGTCTGTGGATGGGGATGTCATATCGTCGCCCTGCAGGATTTTAGTGCGTGGCTGATGAAAAAGTTGGGCGTGAAGCCGCGGCCGTTTCGCTCACGGCTGCTGGTCTTTGTTCCGCTGGTTGTCGCGCTGTATATGTTCGTCTGGCCAACCGTCGCGCGCTACCTCGTAAAGCCGCCGAACGAGGAACTCTTTCCACAATTCACCAATCATCTGATCACCACCGAATACTGGGCAACATTTCCGACAGTCGCCGTCGCCATTCCGTTTTTATTCATCTGCGGATTCATGACCGTCTATTTTTTGGGGTCGAAAGGATTCTGTACCTACGGTTGTCCGTATGGCGGGATCTTCGTGATCGCCGACAAGTTTGCACCTGGAAAGATACGCGTTACCGATGCCTGCAACCAGTGTGGGCATTGCACCGCGACGTGTATGGCCAATGTTCAGGTCCACGCGGAGGTAAAGGCGTATGGGATGGTCATCGATCCAGGATGCATGAAGCACATGGACTGTATCAGCGTGTGTCCGAACGACGCATTGTATTTCGGTTTCGGGAAACCCTCGGTCGCAGTAGGCAAAAACTCGAGCGGTGTCGCGACGGCGACCGGCGCAGATTTGCCACAATCCGGAGCAGACGCGACCGGGGCATTTTTAGATCCTAAATTCAAAATCCAGAATCCCAAATTGAATTACTCCCTTACCTGGCCCGAAGAGATCGCAGGAGCGGGCGTTTTCGCTCTGAGTTTCTTTGCCGTATGGGACGTCTACCAGCTTGTGCCGATGCTGATGGCGCTTGGTATCTCGATCGTCACCACCTTTCTCACAATGCGAGCGTGGCGTTTGATCCGATCAAGCGACCTATCGTTCCATCGCTGGACCTTGAAATCCGGAGGTGTGATCAAAAAAGCGGGATGGGCATTTTTGAGTTTCGCCGTGGCGTGGATAGTCCTGAATGCGCACAGCGGGTACATTCGTTATCACGAACGCGCAGGGGCGGTCGCATATGAGGGTCTTCGAATTCCCGACGAACTCGCGCTTGCCCGGACAAAGCCGGTTCGTTGGCTTAGTGCGTCCGACGTGGCGAACATTGCCGACGGGAAGAAACATTTTCACACTGCTCGGAATGCCGGCTTGTTCGTTAACAAAGAAGCATTGTCTAAAGTGGCCTGGCTTGAATATTTGTCCGGCGACAGTGAGCAAGCGATCGACCTGCTGAACAGCGCGACTGAGTATCAAGCCGGAGAGGGAAGAACTCTTAGTCTTTATTATCGCGGCGCGATCCTGAATCGTTTGGGACGCCCCGACGAGGCACTGAAAAGTTTGAACGAGGCTCTGACGGAACGCCCGGACCTGGTGACAGCACGGGAGGAAAAAGGTGAGGCGTTATGGAGGCTCGGTCGCCGTGATGAAGCTGCTTCAAGCTGGACGGACGCGCTTCGAAGCAACAGCGCCCTCCCGCTGGCGAACAACCTGTTGGCAGGAGCAGCGTACATCTCCGGCAGAACCGGCGAAGCGGCCGTATACGAAAAACAGGCCGATGGGTCTACGCCAAACGATCCTCTCTTTCACTGGATACTCGGGCTGCGATTGCAGAATGTCGGGATGAACGACCTCGCGGAAAAGCACTTCGCGCGAGCGATTCAACTCAATCCCGAATTCAAACGCGCCCGCAATTAGATACGATCAGGCCTTCCCTTCCTTCGCGATCAGCCGTTCGCCAGCATCCGGGCCGTCACTCGGCTGAACTACGAAAGGTTTCGCGGAATCGTCGGCGTCGGAACCGAGCGCCGCTTGAAGGACGTCACTGACACGCGTTGCCGGGATGATCTCAAGCTCTTTCCGAACGTCTTCGGGAATTTCTTCAATATCGGATTCGTTCTGCGCCGGCAGAATAATTCGCCTAATCCCGGCCCGATGCGCGGCGAGAACCTTTTCCTTAATTCCACCCACTGGAAAGACCAAACCCGACAGCGTGATCTCACCCGTCATCGCCGTGTCCGAGCGGACCTTCCGTCCTGTGTAAACCGAAGCCAGCGCCGAAGCCATCGTGACGCCCGCACTCGGGCCGTCTTTTGGAATGGCTCCCGCAGGGACATGGAGGTGTACGCCGTTCTGCTTGATCACCTCAGCGTCGATACCAAATTCGAGTGCGTGCGCCCATAGATAACTGCGCGCGGCCTGTGCCGACTCCTTCATCACCTCACCAAGTTGGCCCGTCAGCGTGAGCCCGCCGCCGCCCGGAAGCAACGTAGCCTCGATAAACAAAACCTGGCCGCCCATCTCGGTCCATGCCATTCCGGTGGCGACGCCGGCGGGTAGCTCTTCGCGTGCGGATTCGGGATAGAATCGCGGGGACCCAAGAAACTCCTTGACGTCCTTAGCTGTGACGGTGACTTTTTCCGTCTGGCCCTCGGCCACTTTCAGCGCGACCTTTCTCGCAAGGTTCCCGATCGTTCGCTCGAGTTGTCGGACACCCGCTTCGCGCGTGTATCGCGAGGTCAGAAGATTTATCGCGTCATCCGCGATCTCAAGTTGCTCAGGAGTTAGTCCATTTTCAGTGATCTGTCGCGCGATCAGGTACTGCTTCGCAATGTTCAGCTTCTCGCGATCGCTGTAACCGGCGAGTTGGATGATCTCCATACGGTCTCGAAGTGGCATCGGGATCGGCCCGAGCTGGTTCGCGGTCGCGATGAAGAATACCTTTGATAGATCAAAAGGCAGATCGAGATAGTTGTCGCGAAACGTATTGTTCTGCTGCGGATCAAGGATCTCGAGCAGCGCCGCTGACGGATCGCCGCGATAGTCGTTGCCAAGCTTGTCGATCACGTCCACCAACATCACGGGATTGTTCACCCCGGCGCGCCGAAGCGCCTGGATGATACGGCCCGGCATCGCTCCGACATACGTTCTGCGATGGCCGCGCAGTTCAGCCTCGTCACGCATTCCGCCGAGAGACATGCGTTCGAACTCGCGCCCCAGAGCACGTGCGATCGATCGTCCGAGACTCGTTTTTCCTACTCCCGGCGGCCCGACAAAAAGAAGTATCGGCGACTTCCCATCCGGTCGCAGTTTCACAACCGCGAGAGATTCGAGAATGCGTTCCTTTATGTCCTCGAGGCC
>JBBKXD010000169.1:0-3050 GCA_037969295.1 Pyrinomonadaceae bacterium
GAATCTAAAATCTATTTGGAGGAATTTCCCACAATGAGTTCCAGCATTTTGCTTGAGAAGTCGTATGCATTTGCGATAAGAATAGTCCGACTTAGCGAGTACTTGACCCGTGAGAAGAAAGAATTCGTCCTGTCGAGAAAAGTTCTCGACTCAGGAACGGCTATTGGGGCGTTAGTTGAAGAAGCCCGTCAGGGTGAGGATCGATCTGAGTTCGGTCAGCGACTTGGTGTCGCGGCGAAAGAGGCCTTCAAGACAAACTACTGGATCAGGCTTCTTCGTGACATAGATCAAATCTCAGCGGACCAGGCTTCGTCGATCTTGTCTGACTGCGAAGAACTCCAGAAAATGCTGATCGCGTCCCGCAAAACTACACGGAATGCAGGCTGATCTTTTGATCGACAATATTGGTCAGCTCGTCACTTGCGCCTCGCCGGACGGACCGAAGCGCCGTGCCGCTGCGCGCGATGTCGGTCTCATCGAAAACGGAACCGTTGCCCTCAAAGACGGCAAATTTATTGCCATTGGTAACTCCGAGGAGCTCCGTCGCGAATTCGAAGCCGCCCAGACGATCAACGCAAACGGCCGCGTCGTCACGCCGGGTTTTGTCGACCCGCACACGCACATCGTTTTCGCCGGCGATCGGCTCGACGAGTTCGAGCTGAAAATAAAAGGCACCGATTATCTCGACATCCTCAAAAGCGGGGGTGGAATAATTTCCACTGTGCGGAAGACACGCGACGCCTCGTTCGAGGAACTCGTTGAGCTCGGTCTTGCGCGGCTCGACAAGATGCTTGCATGCGGCACGACGACGTGCGAGATAAAGACCGGCTATGGCCTCGATACCGACACGGAACTTAAAATGCTCGCCGTGATCGCGGAGCTCGATAAGACGCACGCGATCGACATCGTCCCGACATTCCTCGCGGCCCATGCCGTTCCACCAGAGTTTCGCGAGAACGCGAGTGGTTATGTCGATCTCATTTGCAACGAAATGCTTCCCGCTGCGTGGGTTTGGTACGAGAGTTCGCGTTTTTTCGAGCGTGTACCGTTTTTCGCCGATGTGTTTTGTGAAAAGAATGCCTTCGATCTAGAACAGTCACGCAGAGTGTTGGAAACCGCGCGAGATCTGGGTTTCGCTCTGAAGGCACACGTCGATGAGTTCACCAATCTCGGAGGCAGCCGCTTGAGCGTAGAGCTCAAAGCTGCGTCTATCGATCATCTCGATGCTATATCGGACGAAGAAATCGGGTTGCTCGCCGCGTCAGCTACTGTAGGGATCGTTACGCCGACCGTGAATTTCAATTTCGGAAGCAGCGAATTCGCTAACGCGAGAAAGTTGATCGACCGCGGATGTGCCGTCGCACTCTCGACCGATTACAACCCCGGATCCGCACCGTGTCCCTCACAGCCGATGGCGATGGCGATCGCCTGCCGATATCAGAAACTTTTGCCGTCCGAAGCTCTGAACTCCGCGACGATAAATGCAGCGTACGCGATCGGGATGGGAGCAACTCACGGCTCGATCGAAGAAGGAAAGGCGGCCGATTTTCTAATTCTCAACACCCGCGACTACCGCGAAGCCGCATACGAATTTGGCGGTGATCCTGTCGAGAGAATTTTCAAATCCGGTCGCGATGTTACTCCTTACCGACCGGGGTAATTTCAAACGTAAGGATATTTCTGCGGAGACGAGCGCCTGAAACGAAGCCCCCATCTCCGAATTTGTGGGTGTTTTTGATATAACCCCACTCCGGTTTAGAATCGATTCCGATGAACGAAATCGAGCTGAATGGCGAGGACCTGACATTCGAGCAGGTAGCGGCGGTAGCTTACGGTAAACCGGGCACCCCGAAAGTATCTTTGTCCGGCCACGCCAGGAACAATGTTGAGCGCTCGGCCGCCGCCGTCGAAACTCTTCTCGATCGCGGAGAGATTGCCTACGGGATCACGACGGGCTTCGGCGCCTTTAAGGACAAGATCATAAGCCGCGACGAGGTCGAACAGCTGCAGCGGAACATCGTTCTCAGCCATGCAGTCGGCGTCGGGAAGCCTTTCGATCGGCCGACAGTCAGGGCGGTCATGCTGATCCGTGCGAACACGCTTGCTCGCGGATATTCGGGAATAAGGCTGACAACTCTTGAGCTGATCCTCGAATTCCTGAATCGGGGTATTCATCCCTTCATTCCGGAAAAGGGAAGTCTCGGTGCGAGCGGCGATCTGGCGCCACTCGCACATTTTGCGTGCGTTCTGATCGGCGAGGGAAAGGCCGAATATAACGGTGAGCTGCTTTCGGGATCCCAGGCGTTATCCCATGCGGGGCTTGAACCTATCGTGCTTAAGGCAAAAGAAGGCCTCGCGCTGACGAATGGAACGACGGTCATGACGGCTGTCGGATTGCTTGAGACGGCGCGTGCTATCCGCCTCGCCCAACTCGCCGACATTGCGGGATGTCTCAGCCTCGAGGCGCTGCACGGAACGGTCTCCGCGTTCGACGAGCGAATTCACGCACTTCGCCCCCATCCAAGGCAGATTGACTGTGCGCGAAATTTACGGCGGATACTAACGGGCAGCGAGTTCGTTCGCGGATTCGATCCGACAAACGTCCAGGATGCTTACACGCTTCGGTGCATGCCGCAAGTCCACGGGGCCTGCCGTGATGCCGTGGCGTATGCCGAGTGGCTTATCAAACTCGAGTTGAATGCAGTGACCGATAATCCGCTTATCTTTGTCACCGACACGGAGAGTGAAAGTAGCGACACGGAGAGTGAGCGACGCGGAGACACGGAGCAAGGAATCGACACCTCCCCACGCCTCTCTCCCTCCGTGTCGATAGAAGTTATTTCCGGGGGAAACTTTCATGGCGAGCCGCTCGCGCTTGCGTTTGATTATCTGGCGATCGCGCTTTCCGAGCTAGGGAACATTTCTGAGAGACGTATTATGCGCCTGACGGACGAAGCCTCGAACGCACATGTCCTTCCAGCATTTCTTACAGAGTTCGGCGGATTAAATTCGGGCTTTATGATAGTGCAATACACCGCGGCTTCACTTTG
>JBBKXD010000170.1:0-19190 GCA_037969295.1 Pyrinomonadaceae bacterium
TTTGCAGGGCCTGAACGTGGTTGGCATCGGCTTCCAGGACGCGTTTGAACTCCGTTATAGCCCGGTCGTGATTTGGCGGATCCCTGAACTGAAACGTCAGGCCGAGGTCGGTGCGCACATTCAGGTCGTTCGGCTTTTTCGCAAGAGCTGTCTCGTACGTCTTTTCCGCATCGTCGTACCGACCCGCATCGAAGTACGAGTTGCCGAGGTTAACAATGACCTCGTAATTTTCAGGCTGCAGCTCGTTTGCTTTCTTCAGGAATTCGATCGCACCTTCGAAACGCTGTATCTGGTAATAGAGCTCAGCGGCCTTCATCTGAGCCTCGAAGTCGGTCGGATTCTGCCTCGCATTATCGATCGCGGCCTGAACTTCGGGTATCGCGCCTCCGTTTGCGCCGGGTACGGCCGGATGTCCCGACGGCAACGCTGCGGATTGCTGTGCACCCGGTTGTGCAAGGTTGATGGCACCCTGATTCACGGAGTTTGCGAAAAAGAAGCCGCCCATGAAGCCGGCAAGGATCCCGATAACTGCAAACAGAATATTTTCCTTTGTCATGACGTTTTATGCGTAAGAGTGTAAACCCGGCAGCAAATAGCTCACGCCGAGATACGTGAATATGACGAACAAGAACGCGACGATCGCGAAGTACGCCGAATGTCTTCCCTTCCACCCGTAGGCGATACGCGAATGCAGAAAGCCCGCGTAAGTTAGCCATGCGACGAGCGCACCGACCTCCTTCGCGTCCCATCCCCAGTAGCGTCCCCAAGATTCGTTTGCCCACACCGCACCCGTCATCAACAGCAAGGCGAGCCCGGCGAAGGCAACGCCGGCGAGCTTGTACATCAACCCGTCGAGTTTCTCGCTTGAGGGCAAAGCTTCGCGGATCCTGGCAGTCTTAAAGCTGAAGAGGACCACGAACAACGTTCCGGCAAACGCGGTCACCAGGGCAGCGAGCTCCACCGGATTTGCATTCAAGCTAACGTGAAGCTGACTGCCGTTTTGCTGTACCCATTCGGTCGACATCTGGACCAGCTGTTGTGACGGGATCTGATTTATTTGCGTCTGCGGGACGCTTTCCTGTTGCAGCATCCAAACCGCAAACCTTTCATACTGCGCCGGATTTATTTGAGCGAGTACGTTCGTCATGCTCTTGATCTGATAGACCAGCATCCCGATGCCAGCTGCTTGCACGACAAGAGCAACGCGAAGACACCAGTGCCCCGCCCGACGCAATTTTTCGTCAGGGCTGTTTATATCTTTCGCAAAGGCGACCCCCGCCGCAACGAGTAACACCGCTGCCGCCACCAAAAGCCAGCCGACGTGCGGTATATCCGCGCGAAGGGCAAGTGAAAACCGCGAGGCTCCGACGAAGGTCGACGCCGTGTATGTTCCGAAAGTACCGGGAGCAAAAACACTGAACTTGCTGATAGTCGCAAACACCGCGAGCGAAAATACCGTTGTCCATATCGCCATCTTCTCGATCTTGACGCCGTCGCGCAGCAGGTAGAGCACCGCGACCGCGAAACACACAAGTGCGACTCCGTAACTCAGCGATGCGATGCCGACATGGATCGGTCGCCAGTACGAATCGAGCACGGGTGGAAGATCGATGAACTCACTTCCAATGAACCGCGCGAGAACGAGAATGATCGCCGCGAGCGGCAGCGATAATGCCGCAATGAATCTAAAATGTTTTCGACGCATCACGAGCAGCGTCGTAATGCCCGCTCCGAAGGCGAATGCAAGACTCAGATCATAGAGATTCGCGAACGGCACGTAGCGGAATGTCCAGGGCATGTCGGCGGCGCTGCGCCCCTGGCCGATGAAGATATCGAGTTCCCTGTCATAGGCTGCGACCCAGCGGACGAGCCAGCTCGACAGATTAAAGAAAACGCCGATGGTCGCGGCCCAGAGGCCGAGCCGCTCAGCAAAGCGAAATGGGGCATAGAAATTTGTCAGGTAAAAGACGGCGGCTATCAGATACGAAGCCAATGCCAGCATCATCAATGCACCGTCCGAAATGAACCGGTCGCCGCCGAAACTCATGCGAGAGAAAACGACGAGGAACGATCCGCCAACCGCGAGCATCGCCGGCAGAAACGAACTGAACGTGTGTGTTGTCCCGTCGCTACTCTCATTTGCTACGACAAACGGCGGATCAAGTATTTCCTGATTCATATCTCTCCTTCTCTGGCGGCCACTGCCCGAAGCTCATCGGCGAAGCGGATAAACTTATCTTCAAATGCGTTCTGGTTTCGATTGGTACTTCCGGCCGTAACGATCGAATGCCCACCGGCTTCGTCCTTATCGACCATGATCCAAACACGTTGATGTGAAAAAAAGAAAACACCGACGAGAGTGAGAAACAGAAGAATAAATCCGACATACACGACGTTCGATCCCGGGTCGCGCTGAACGGATAGAATGTGGCGGTCAGATACCTTTTCGAAATCGGTCAATTGATATGTATATCCCGCGATCGGCTTCTTCGCGATCGGAATATTGGCCATCTGCGGGCCGAATGCGTATGCGGTCTGTACCGAACCTCCGGACGGAACAACTTGAAGCACCGCGGCCGGATTCGGGTAACTACTCGTATCCTCATTCGGATTTTCGGGCCCAGCGTTAAAATTTCCCCGAAACTCGGCAAACCGTATCGACGTTCCGTCGGGCAGCTCGGCGGTACCATCTCTTTCGATCATTAGCTGCTGAGGCGGCGATCCGTCGGCCGGTGTCGCCGCAATCGTGATATTCCGCGCACGCCCCGTCGACACAAAGCTAGCCTGGAAAAAGCGGTAGCCGCGATAATCGAAAGGACGATTCATCTGGGCAATGCCCGAATGTGTTTCGCCTTCGTCGGTGATCGTAAAACGGGTTATCCAGTCCAGCGTGTTCGCCGCCGAAAGCGACCCTTCCTTTCGAATGAGCTTCTGCTCGATATCCGTGAACGTAACCTCGAATGGAAGTTGCTTTGTGACTTCGGAAACCTTATCGAGATCGACGACCGTTTCCCGCATCAGATTCGACGATTCACCCGGAGCGAGCGGCAGGTTGCCCGTCGTGCCTAACTGGGCGGTGAGAAAACCGCCCAGAAAGATCGTTAGCAAACCTACATGGACGGCATACGCCCCAAACCTGTTCCACACGCCCCTCTCGGCCAGAATGTATTCGCGGCCGTCCTTCTCAGCGACACGAATTTTTCTCCATCCGAATTTTCTGAGCAGTCGTTCGGCACGTTCACGGAAATCCGCGGAAGGCGTGTCCGACTCAAAACTCACAGATCGCTTCTGTTCCTTCAGCCAACGCGAAGGAACCACGATCTGACGTTTCGATATAAACTTCCATGTCTTTGGGAACCGGTCGATCGACGCAAGAATGATATTCAGGGAAACCAGGCAAAGCAGCGCGTTGAAATACCAGACATGATAAATATTGAAAAGCCCGAGCTTGCCATATAACAACCTCTGCGACGGTTTCAACGCGGCGTAATAATTTTCAAAGCCATCGACATTCTGCTGCATGACCAGCATACCGATGAGGCACGCGAGCCCGAGCAGACAGAGCAATGTGACGCCAAGCCGAACGGAACAGACGAGTCGGAGAAATCTCGACAATATCGATTCGGTTTGGCTGGGCGCTGCCGTCGTGACTTGGGGGAGGATCTTTTCTTCAACAGTGGACATAGTTACGAGTAGAGAGTCACCACATGTTGTATGGCAATAGCTGTGCCCGCGCGGGATGATTCCAGAAGACGTTGTAATTTTCAACTCGAATGGGACAGTCTGGATGAAAACTACCGGTGCTACCGTGAAGAAACCCGAGGAAGCGCGGATAATTTCGCATAACTTAGCAGGCACGGCCTTGTTCGTAATGTGACGACTGTCACAGTCCTTCGCCCGGCCGTGGAATATGATTCCGAGATACTGGCTCGACGCTTCAATCAGGTATAGCAATGAAAAATCAACCTGCTAACACGAACGCTAAAGTCCGTGCAGTGATAGTAGGGCTCTTCGTTTTTCTTGGAATCGGATTCACTCTTTATTCAAGGGATCTTGATGTCACGGCTCTCTCACAGACGCGGAAGCGGGCTGCCAGACCACGAGCCCCAAGTCCTCCAAAAAAATATTCCGCGTTTCCACACGATGCAAAGGCACATCAATTGGAGTGTGCGTCATGTCATAAGTTCCCATCTCCGAACTGGAACACAGTGCGTACAGGCGACGCTGCATTCCCGGATATAACCGATTATCCAAAGCACGAGTCGTGCTTGAGCTGTCACAA
This sequence comes from Pyrinomonadaceae bacterium, assembly GCA_037969295.1. Lineage (GTDB taxonomy): Bacteria > Acidobacteriota > Blastocatellia > Pyrinomonadales > Pyrinomonadaceae > OLB17. The sequence continues at coordinate 4,283 of JBBKXD010000170.1, forward strand.
GCAGCAATTCTACCGGGGCGCAACGCCTGTGATCTGCTCGATCTGCCATACGAATCCATCACCGCGCGACAGCTCCCGTCACCCATTCCCGAATCCACGGGAGGTCTTCGACGCTTCTCCTAAAGGCAAACAAGCAGCCTCCGATTTCCAGATCAGTTTTCCGCACGATAAGCACATTGACATCGTTACTGCATCCGGTGCGGCGAGATCGGTTTTTCAGAACGTTTCGTTTCGTTTCCGCGTAATAACCGAAGAAAGCTGTGTGGTCTGTCACAAAACGCTTCAGGCTCAAGGAGCCTCGGACGATGAATACGTAACGAAGCCTCCGATGAGCATCGGCGATGGCTTTTGGCTGAAGAAAGGAACTTTCAAGTCCGTGCCGACGGGCCACACTACTTGCTTTACGTGCCATTCATCGGATTCCGGGATCGAACCTGCTCCGACGGACTGCGCCACGTGTCATAAGATCAAACACCCCCAGCCCCAGGCAGATTTCGATGCAAAGTTCGCGACCGAGATCGGCGTGACGGACCGGATCACTCTTGATGCCTGGCGCAGACGTGATTCGTCCGGAACGTTTCGTCACGAGTTTCAGAGCCATGCCGAGCTGAGCTGTGATACTTGTCACAACGTTCAAACTATAAATACGCTCGATGCGAGGACGAAACGGGTCGGGGTTTCATCCTGCAGCATGTGCCACGTCACGGCTACTGTTGATGACGGCGGGGCGATGAATTTTGCGGTACAGTCGCGGAAAGCCGACCCGACTTTTCAATGTACAAAGTGCCACGTCGTGTTCGGCAAATTGCCGATACCGCAATCTCATATCCAGGCGATAGTGGAGGCTGGGGGTAAACCCTGAAGATGGAAACGCGCGCCGACACACTGCCTGTTTTGCAGCGAAGAACCCGAAGAATTGGCTCGGTCGTGGTGACGGCTGTGCTGATCGCGTCGTGTTCGGTGATCGAGCTCAAGCATGCTCCTCAGCCACAAGAAGCAGCGTCAGACGTGATCGTCTCGAATGAAATCTCGTCGCAGGATTTTTCCAGATTTCAACACACCACTACTCAGCACGAGCGACTGCCCTGTCTTGTTTGCCACGTTCGCAGCGACAACAGCGCAGCGCTGAAGATGCCGGGTCATATTCCATGTGCGTCATGCCATGTCCAGCAGTTCGCCGAAGGTAATACGAACCCCATCTGCTCGATCTGTCACACGGCCACAGACGTCAAGCGGTTTCCGCCGCTTCGGAGTTTTAATGCTGTATTCGATCACGCACGCCACGTGCGTCAGACGAACTGCGCGACGTGCCATAAGCCAGCAAGCCGCGGCGTCGCGCTTTCTATTCCGTCGCGGCTGAGCGCTCATGCGACTTGTTTTCAGTGTCACGGACCTCGGACGATGGTCGGGGAAAACAACATTGGATCTTGTTCCGCATGCCATCAGTCCGGAAAGCTCGTGCGAACACCTCAGTCGGCACGCGCATTCGCGGTCAACTTCAGCCACGCCGATCACGCGAGAAAGGGAATGAGTTGTGCGGCCTGCCATACGGTTCGGCCCGGAGCCCGGCGTGGCGCACAGGTCTCTGCTCCGGTCGCGGCAATGCACTTCGCGAGCGCTCGGGTTAAGAGCTGTGCCTCTTGCCACAATAATAAGCGGGCGTTTGGTGATGACGTCTTTGTAAACTGCCGCAGGTGTCACGACGGGCGGACCTTTAAATTTTGAACGCGGGACGCTGTGATCGCGAGAAATTCCACGCATGGGATGCGGACATTTTCCGCTAATCTCGGCATCGTGGCTATTGGCAAGAGAGATCTCTTAGCATTACACGATTTTGGGACAGCCGATTTGAGGTATGAAGGTTGCGACTGATATCAGTGACAGGTCATCCCGGGTGCGGGCTCCCTGTCAGAATCTCTATAAAGAGAAAACGGCGTCTTATGACAATCAAACGGACAAAATTATTCGCAATCATTCTTTTCGTGCTCCCATTGGCGGCGTTCTCCATTTTCCTTCGAGCCACACCGGCCGCTGCGTTTACACCGGCGCTGGATGATCCGGCAGCCGTATATAAAGCAAAATGCGCGATGTGCCATAGCCCGAAAGCGGAAAAATTCTACGATCCCGCAGTGCCGCACGACGAACAGATCGACGTCGTCCTGAAAGGCAAAAAAGCTGAGAAACCGCCGCATATGCCGGGATTCGAAGCGAAAGGGATGACAGCCGACGACGCAAAGGCAGTGGTGGAATATATGCAGGAATTGAGAAAGCCGGCACCATGATGATCTGACACTCTGTTGCAATGCAGTAGGGGTCAGCACCGCTCTTGATCATTCGTAAGAGAATTGATCGCGGGTGGCGCTGATTCCCGTTTCCAGAAGGCACCGGGGCGTTGTCATCACACGTACATCCTTTTTTCGGAGAGAAATATGAGTGAAGATAATGAGACGACTCCGGTCGAACCACCGCTCGAAACCAGTTCACGCCAACCGAGCTTGCTGCGCAATTACGTGAGCTTCATCGGAATTGCCGTCGCCGCCGCCAGCCTTACCAGCATCGGCCTGCTCGTATTGATCGAGCTTTCGTCGGGCGATGACAATCCGTACACGGTACTCGTCACATATATCCTCCTCCCGGGTGCCCTGTTGTTCGGCATTCTGCTTATCTTCGCGGGGATGTTGCTTGAGCGCCGCCGGCGGAGGAAAAATCCGGACGCACACATCACTCCATATCCGATACTCGATCTCAACGACGCGTCAAGACGGCGCACGGTCCTGGTCTTTCTCTGCCTCTCTTTCGTATTTCTATTCCTCAGCGCGTTCGGCAGCTACCGAGCGTATGAGTACACCGAATCGGTCGCATTCTGCGGACAGCAGTGCCACGCAGTGATGAAGCCGGAGTTCGTCGCCTACAATGCATCGCCGCACGCCCGTGTCCGATGCGTTGAATGTCATGTCGGCGGCGGAGCTGAATGGTACGTCCGCTCGAAGCTCAACGGCATGCACCAGCTGTACGCCGTGACATTCAACACATATAACCGGCCGATTCAGACGCCGCTACACAATATGCGCCCGGCGGATCAAACGTGTGCGAAATGCCACTGGCCTGAGAAATTTCATGGCGAGCAGATGAAGGTCTTCAACCATTTCGGTTACGACGAAGCGAACTCGCTGAACCAGACGCGTATGCTGATCAAGACGGGCGGTGGCAGTTCGAACGCGGGCGAGGCCGGCGGCATCCACTGGCACATGAACGTCGCTAATGAGATCACGTACATCGCAACGGACGAAAAACGCCAGGATATTCCCTGGGTCAGGTTAAGAGATCGCTCGGGCACTATCACCGATTATGTTTCGCGCAGCGCTCCGCTAAACTCGCAACAGATAGAACGATCGCCGCAGCGACGGATGGATTGCATCGATTGTCACAACCGTCCGGCACACATCTATCTCTCCCCGAACGAAGCCGTCGATCGATCGCTCACAGCGGGCAAGCTCGACTTATCGCTTCCCTACATAAAAGCCCGTGCGGTCGATGTCCTCTCGGCTCCTTACACGACCACTGAAGAGGCTCTGGCCGCGATCGAGAAAGGCCTGACGGATTTTTATCGCAGCAGTTATCCAGATATTTTCAGCGCTAAGGGTGAATCGATAACGGGCGCGGTGGCCGAAGTAAAGCAGATCTATCAAACCAATTTTTTCCCGGAGATGAAGACCGACTGGAAGGCCCACATAAACAACATTGGCCATTACAATGCACAAGGCTGCTTCAGATGTCATGACGGTCAGCACTTCAGTAATGATGGCCGCGTGATCAGAAACGACTGCGCGATCTGTCACACAACCGTCGAGCAGTCGTTCGGAGGAAAGACTTTTCAACCGGCTAGCCAGACCTTTCAACATCCCGTCAATCTTGGTGACAAGAACACGTGGCAGTGCGCCGCCTGTCACAAAGGCGACCGGCCGTTCAAACATCCGCTGAACCTCGGCGACATCTCGCTGTTTCAGTGCAGCCAGTGTCACACCGGTGGTTACGAAAAGGTGAAGTTTTAAACTGCAACCGTTAGCAGCAGCTAAAGCAAGGAACGAACAAAAAAGAGGCCGCCATTGAGCAGCCTCTTTTCGTTTATCTTCGCGTTCTACCGATCGGTAGCACGTCCGAAATAGAATCTCACAGACGTGTACGGCAGATGAGCGTTGTAATTCTGTGGCGTGGTCAAACGGTCCTTGTAATCGTAGTACTGATATCCAAGGTTCCAGTCGATGTTGCGCGTCAGCCGGATAGCGAGCCTTATCTCCGGCGATTGAAAGCGCATCGGGTAGGAAGTGATTATGTCTTGCGTACGAGTTGAAACTCGCCCGCCCTGGCCGCGATCGTCGCTGATCCGGTAACTCGCAAATAACGAGATGCGTTTGACCGGCTGAGCGCGAACATCAAAAAAGAAATGACTGTCACGGACGAAATACTGACTGATACCGGAAAGCCTCACGCCGGCGACAGGGACTATGATGTCGGTCTGAGCGTTCAGATGCTGGTACGTGTAACCGCTGCTTAGGCTAAGTTCCGGCATCGGCGTCCAATCGACACTGGTCGCAAACGTTCGGCTGCGGGTCTCGGCGGTAAAGTTCACGGGTGGAATCTCGACCGAGCGCGAAGGGTTGTCGTTGCTCCGGCTAATAAAAGACGCGTTGAAAGAAACGGTCTTAAGACTGGCGCGGGTACGAATTCGAAAATTCGTGAAATCGTAATTCGCAAGCCGCGTAAAGACGTTGTCGGCCTTTCCGTGTTCGGCGTCGAAGAAGATCACCCAATTTTTTACCGGCTTGGCCTTAAAGCCCGCGATCACCGCGTGCGTCTGATTATAGAACTCCTCGGAGATGATGGTGTTTGCCGAAGTACCTAGATTGCGGTCGGAGCCGTCGATCCGTACCATTCTGTCCGTGAACCGGTACCCGATGTTAAAGCCGAACCGGTTATTGATCTGGTAGTCCGCCTCGATCAAGTTCGTCGCCCTGCGATATCCCGTGACGCGATGTGCCAGCGTGCTTGTCAACACAGTTGGCAGCATCGTGCCCGCCGCGTTTCGTCGCCTCAGCTCTTCGAAAAATGCGTTGTCCCCGCTGATATTAAATTGATCAAAGGTAAATGTATTCGAAATTCGGAAGTCAGCGGTCACGCGGTGAGTGATCCCAAGATCGCCACGAGTCTGTGGACGCTTCGCTTGACCCGATATGTCGAAGTGGTCGAGATCTACCTGATTATTTGAGTTGTCGCGGCCGGTCAGCGATTCGTTCACACTGAAGTCGGTCGACGTGAGTGAGTGGATCAGCCGTGCCGTAAAATCCAACTTCCGCGCAAATGTTCGCTGGGCGTGAACCTGGACAAAGTTCGTCGAGCCTTCGATCGGATATCGACGCTCGAATGTAAAAAGTCTCGTCGTGTTTGTCGGATTATTCCCGAGGTTCAGGCCTTCGATGAAGTAGCGCGTTCGCTCATTGAACTTTCGGAAACCGTAGTTCAAGCCGAGGTTGAAACCGAGCACTTTGCCTTCGACGCCCGCCCTGAAATCGTCAGAGCTTGTATTGACTCGCGAGAGGATACCGAACTCGTCACCGTACGCTCGCGTGGTAAGTCCGCCGTTGCCGCCGGTACGGTTGAACGAATAGCCGAGTTTGAACCTTATCGATTCGCGCTCCGGGAGAATACTGAGATCGAAATCGCCAAAACCATGATCGGTGTTCGCGTTGTGCTCGTTGAGCGCGTGGTTAGTGAGATTATTAAAATACTTAACGCGCCGGATATTCGAATCGAAACGATAGAAACCAGTTCGTTCGATATTTGCCCGGAAGATTCCCGTCGGATCTCCGCCCCAGCCGCTCGTTGTCACGAGCGCGGAATCAAAGAAATTACCATGCCCTTCTTTGTTATCGATGAGGAAACTCGAATCGAAGACGCGGAATCCCGGACGATAGTTCAGATCGCTGCGGTACTTGTTATCGTTACCATTAACGTGGACACCACGAACGCCGAGCTCGATCGTAGAGGTAATTCCTTTCTCGCTTAACGATCCCGCGCTATGCGACGGTGTCGGCGACGGTGTTGGCGATGGTGTTGGCGACTGTGCGATCGTTGAACCGCCGATCGCCAGGACGATCGCGAGAACGATTGTTGAATGCGGGGCAGCTGTTCGGCGATGGAACGTCATCTTCTTATCCTTCCTATCTGAAGAACACCGAGCTCGAGTTCGAGCCGTGAATCGCGGAATGGCATATCGTGCAATTCTGATATCGCAGGACTGCCTGGTTGTGGAACGACGGTACCCCAGGCGCAAACTGATCGGTGATACTGCTGTGACACTCGAGGCACAACTGGCGGACCGAGCTTCTTTTCAACATCTTCGGATTCGCCGAACCGTGGGGCGTGTGACACGCAGAACATCCCTCTACTTTTAGGGGTGCATGCTCAAAAACGAACGGTCCCTGTTTGTTGCTGTGACACTTGACGCATGCCGCGTCGGCTCCGACCGAAAGTTTTGCTTGTTTTTGCTCGAATCCACCGTGCGGGTTATGGCAGTCGCTGCAGTTCATCGCGCCTTCGAGCACTTTGTGACGGAACGGCTTGCTGAACTGTGCTTTCGTTTCCGTGTGACACGACATGCAGAGCTGCGGCTCGTTCTGGCGAAGCATTCCCTTTGTCGCCTGCCCCGGCTTCTGGGCCGCAACGTCACCGACGAATGTGATCGAGCCGTCCTTGAAATTTCCGGGACCCGGACCGTGCGGACTGTGACACTCGGTACAGCCGATGTTGTTCCGCCAATGCTCGCCGCGGCGAAAATTGTTGTGATTCTCTTTGCCGGCGTGACAGCTAAGGCAGGTCTCCGACGTTGCCTTTGCATTAAGGCGCTTGAACGAGATGATCTTCGTCACATCACCCGAAGACTCGACGTGTGCCTTGCCGGGGCCGTGACATGATTCGCAACCGACGACTTTTCCCTTCCACGAAGCGACCGTGTGCAGCTTGCCGTGCTTCGTTCCTTCGAAGTCCTTGAACTGCGTCTCGTGGCAGGCGGCACAAGTCTCTGTCCCGACATAATCGTCATCGAGGGCAGCTGATTCTCCCGCGAAATTTCGCGCTCCCTCCGCTCGTTCGGACACTGCGCCGAGCGCGAACCAAAAGGTCAACGAAAAAACGAGAACAACGAGTAAGCTTAGTTTTATGTTTCTGTTGGAAAACGTCATGGTGCCCCTCGTCCTGCTCCAATCGAACTGCAAAGCAAAGAGTTATGGTTGAGCTCTGTACATCAGAATTTTACGCGTGGCCCTCTGCGGGGTATGTGATTAACGTCACACATACCATTTCCATTTAGGTGCTTTGAGCCTATTGCTCCTTTTAACTCCGCGCGATCGGGGATACACAGCTCGGTTCTTGAAAGTGTTATCAAGCCGCGATCTCTAAAGTCGCTGAACAAGCGCGTCACCGTTTCGCGGCTCGTCCCGATCATCTCAGCGATATCTCCATGCGTATGCTTTCGTTCAATACGAACGGGACCGCCATTAGCTGATGGCGTATCGCACCACTGAAGCAACAGTTTTGCGAGTTTATCGCCGACCGATGCAGAAAGGCCCAGGGAGCAGATCTGGAGATGGGCCTTGTGACTATTGCTGCTCAACTGCCGGAGCGCCTGCAGCGCAGCTTCATGATGCGACTGAAGGAAACCGAGGAAGTCTTTTCTCTTTATGAAGCTCGCATTGGACGCGTCGCTCGCCTCCGCGGTTTTTTCGTAAGGCCGGCCGGAGATCGCCGAGCTTAACCCAAGTAGCTCGCCCGGTTCGGCAATGCGCAGAATGATAGCTCTACCTTGTTCCGAGTAGGTCGAAAGCTTGACGCGGCCGGAACACAACAAGTACACGCCTTTTGCGGGCTGGCCTTCCATGAAAATGGTTGAACTGCGGCTATAAGAACGGGATGTCTTCATCTCATCCAGTTTAGCCAACGCGTCCGCCGGCAAATTGCAGAAAGAATTTAGGCTCTTTTTACATTCGCCGCATTTTTCCGGAATTCTAGAGCGATCAAGGACCGTCATTAATTTACCTCTGAAAAGCCCTTGCCATTTGGCGCGGCTGATCTAGTCGGTGCATGAGTTTCCGCTAATCCAACGCGAACAACCTCCACCGAACAATGTGCTCTTGCCGCAACAGCCGCCGAAGTGCTTCCGATCAGAAATCTCTCCAACCGGCTGCCCCATGCATTTGCTCCCGCAAAAATACAATCAGCTCCCCACTTCTCCGCTTCGTCCGGCAGAACTTGTTTAGGATTTCCCCCGACCACGTGAAACGTTACGGCCAAACCGGATTGCTTAAGTTTGTGGATCGCGGAAGCCGCAGAGCGTTCGATCAGTACTGTTTCGAAGACGCTTATTTCATCGGCCACCCGGACCACCGGTGTCACAAAACGGCCGATCGCGGACGGGACCACGGGCTCAACCGCTGAGATCAATCGGACTTCCGAGCCTTCGCTCCAGTTGCGGGCGGCGACGGCCGCAACCGCAGCGCTCGCTCCTCGTGAGCCGTCAAAACCAACGACGATCCTCTCCGGGCCCGAATCCAGATCGATCCGTCCCCGGCCGACCCTTACCGAACAATCGGCGTCGGTCAGGACACGCTGCGAAATACTTCCGAGCACCAGACGGTCCAGGAACGAGTGTCCTTGCGCACCGACGAGTATCAGGTCGGCGTTCAATTTGTCCGCGTCGTTAACGATCTCCCAGCCGGGCGATCCGTACGACGCAAACGAAGTCACGTCCCAATCGGGAAGGGCCGCCTTGACTCGACGCGCGCCAAATTTCGTCAGCATTTCCGCTTCGGCGACCGCCTTCTCACCTTTCTGACGACACTCGCGAAGAATTTCTTCAATATACGGCGAGGGCTGATCTTCACCTGCATCAAGACTCCCGGGCGGCGGCAGCCATACTTCGGCCACGGAGATCACTTTTGCCGAACCGGTCGCAGGCAATCCGCAGCGACGCAGGTCGTCGATAGCGGCCTCCGCGTCTCTTGAACCGTCGTATGCGATCAGTAATTTCATGATGGAAAGTTTGCTACCTTTTGGCCGGGCTGAGATCTTTTCACCAGAATTGGACACTCCGTCGATTGCAGAAGGCTGCCAAGATACGCGCTATATAACTTTTCGAAATAAAAATTTGGCGGGGCCAATGCCGTGCAGATCAGATCAATGTCGCGCGCCTTTGCATAGCTCAGAACGGTTTCCGCGTGGCGGCCCCATTCGACGGCCGTCGGAACGTCCTTGACCGATCTTCCCTCAGCGTGGAGCGCGTCATCGATCTTCCTGCGCACGATAGTTTGCACGCTTGTTCGGCTGGACGGCACAGCTGCCGCTTCGGTTAACGCCCTACCCGGTGGCTCGAGAACGGACAGCACTTGCAGATCGGCGTGATAATCACGAGTCAGCGTGCTGGCAGCTTGAAACAGCTGATCGGTCGCTTCCGAAAAGTCGTAGTCAAAGAGGATCCGACGAAACTCGAGCGTGTGCGATGCGGGATCGCGATCCGCCAGAAAGCGCGAAGGCAAAAGTAGTGTCGGGCACGGAGCCGCTTCCAGTATCCGCTCGACGATCGAACCGAAACGAAATGCGGACAATACCCCGGGGCGAGCCTTCATGACGATAAGGTCTGCATTCGCTTCGCGGGCCAATGAAAGTATGTCGCGCGCCGGGTCGAAGCTGTTCTCGACCACCACGCTTTGCCACGTCAGTTTGCTTGATTTGTCCTGACAATCTGCTATCCGGTCCCTGATCACGCGTTTGATCTTGTCGTACTGTTCCCCGGGGACCCGATTTTCTTGCGTAAACCAATTAGCCGAGACGCAGTGACAAGCGGTTAAGCTCGCATTCAAAGTTTCGGCCAGCCGGGCCGCGAATCCGAGTGCCTTTTGAGATTTTTCGGAAAGGTCTGATGGACAAAGGACGTGATGGATTTCTCCGTTTGGTTTATTTGGCGTCATTGGTGCCCCTCCCACGTGCGCTGAAAGTGCAAAGCGTGTGCCGACCGTTTTTCTTAGTGTCTTGTTAACTTGCAACCGGATGAGCGTGAAATTTTCCGCAATCGGTGCGTAGGTTTTCCGCTGATGGGGTGAGGGGGAATGCCGCGCATAGATGGTTCAGGGCAGGCGTTTTCCACGGAAGTACGCCGAGTTCGCGGCTTTCAGGCTGTAATTACGTCAAGGCCAGATAATTGCTCAAGGATTATCGAATCGGCTATAGTCAAATGAAACACCGACATTCCCCTGATATCCTAGGTAGCCAAGAAGATGAAAAAAGCGGACGTGAAAATTCTCATCGTCGATGATGAATCGGGCGTCCGTTTTGCTCTCACTGAAGCGGTGCGTTCGTGGGGTTACGAATCGCTTCAAGCCGGAACGGTGGCCGAAGCCGTGCAGCTGTTCGCGGATGAGCATCCCGCCGTCGCGCTTCTCGACATCGATCTGCCCGATGGTTCAGGTCTGGATATTCTCAATGAGATAAAGGAGCTGAAGCGGGAGACGGTTGTCATCATGATCACCGGGAATGTAAACCTACCGAACGTGTTAACCGCCCTTCGCGGCGGAGCGCATGATTTCATCGGAAAGCCCATCCACCTCGAAGAACTTCATATAACTCTCAGAAACGCGCTCGAAGTTCGCGAGTTGAGGCGGGAAGTAAAACATGCCCGGCGAGAGCGAACTGAAGCATTTGGCTTTGAGCAGATACTCGGCGACTCGGCCATAATGAAAAAGGCGATCGATCTGGCCCGGCGTGTCGCTGGCTCCGATGTCGGCTCCATACTTCTGCAGGGCGAGACCGGGACCGGAAAGGACCTGTTTGCACGCGCCATCCATCAGGCATCAGAGCGTTCCAACGCACCGTATCTCGCGATCAACTGCGCTGCTCTGCCGGCAACCCTGATCGAGTCGGAATTGTTCGGATACGAAAAAGGAGCGTTCACTGATGCGAAGCAAAAAAAGGAAGGCCTGTTCGAACAGGCACAGGGCGGCACGATCTTTCTGGACGAGATCGGCGAGATGGAGCTAAGCCTTCAGGCAAAGCTTCTCCGTGTTTTGGAAGAAGGGGCCTTTCGACGGGTCGGAGGATTGAAAGATCTGCCGCTCGATGTTCGCATCGTCGCGGCGTCGAACCAAAATTTGAAAAAGGCGGGCGAGGAAGGAACTTTTCGGCTCGACTTATTCTTCCGGCTGTCGGTGATACAAGTGGATATTCCGCCTCTTCGTGACCGCGGCACGGACATTCTGCTCCTCGCGCAGCACTACATCGACAAAGCGAATCTCAAACGACGCGACCGCCAATTGAAAGGACTTTCTCCGGAAGTCGCTTTCATCTTTAATGGCTACCGATGGACCGGAAATGTCCGCGAGCTGCGGAATGTTATCGAACGGGCGTCGATCCTGGAGGATGGCGAGTTCGTAACGGCGGCCCACCTGCCGGCCGACATGGTCGCCGGGCACAACAACCGGCCAAACGCCGGATCCGGATTCACCCTTCCCGCCGACGGAATACCGCTCGCAGCTGTTGAAGTCGACCTCGCACGCCAGGCACTTGCGCGCACGGGCGGCAACCTCACTCGCGCCGCAAAGCTTCTTGATATTTCTCGAGATCAGCTCCGATATAAGTTGAGAAAGGCGGGCGATCTGAAAGCTGATTCTAAGAACAATGTCGCCTGAAAGTATGAGTCGTCCAGCTAACAAAAACACTGCGCCAAAAACAACCGATAGTCCTCGGAAGCAAACTCTCAAGGAGTTATCTGACCTTAAATTTGCCCTCGACGAAGCGGCGATCGTCGCGACGACCAACCAGCGCGGGATCATCACTTACGTCAACGACAAGTTTTGTGATATCTCCAAGTACTCCCGCGAAGAGCTGCTTGGTCAGGACCACCGTCTCATCAATTCAAGCTACCATCCCAAGGAGTTCATCCGAAATATCTGGACGACAATAGCAGGTGGAAAGACGTGGAATGGCGAGCTCCGCAACCGCGCCAAGGATGGGTCGATCTATTGGGTTGCCACGACGATCATTCCATTTCTCGACGAACACGGCAAGCCTTTTCAATACACGGCCATTCGGTTCGATATCACAGAACGCAAACTTGCCGAAGATCGTATTCGGCAGCAGGCATCACTTCTCGACAATGCGCAGGATGCGATCCTCGTTTGTGATCTGAAGTACCAGATCCTGTACTGGAACAAGGGAGCCGAGCGCATCTACGGCTGGGAATTGGCCGAGGTGTTGGGCAAGAACATTTGCGCATTATGGCTGGGTGGCGACGAGCGGCGGATCGAAGAGGCACACCTCGCTTTGCAGGACAAAGGCGAGTGGAAAACGGAGGCTCGACACGCGACTAAGACAGGGCAGCAACTGATCGTCGAAAGTCGCTGGACACTGGTCGGAAATGAACGGGGACAGCCGGATTACATTCTCATCATTAACACGGACGTCACCGAGAAGAAACGAACAGAAGAACACCTGCTTCGCGCTCAACGGATGGAATCGATCGGCACGCTTGCCGGCGGGATCGCACATGACCTGAACAACATTCTCTCGCCCATTGTCATGTCGGTCGAAATGCTCAGGTTAAAGACATCGGATGACGAGACGAAAAGATGGCTGTCGCTGATAGGCGAAAACGCTGAGCGCGGCGCAGATCTTATTAAGCAAGTCCTGTCGTTCGCACGAGGTCTCGAGGGTGAGCGAATTCCCGTTCAGGTAAAACATATCGTCAAAGATCTGGTCAGCGTGCTACATGAAACGCTGCCAAAGTCGATCGCGCTCAAGTATGACGTCGGTTCCTCACCGTGGTTGATCGCCGCGGACCCGACGCAAATCCACCAAGTGCTGATGAATGTTTGCCTGAATGCTCGGGATGCCATGGCTGAGGGCGGAACGCTCCGGATCAGCGTCGAAAATCTTTACATTGATCAGAGTTATCCCTGGACGAACCCGGAGGCTGAAGCCGGCCGCTACGTTCAGATTACCGTCGAAGATACGGGCACCGGAATGTCGGAAGAAACGGTCAAGCGCATCTTCGATCCATTCTTTACGTCGAAACCGCTCGGCCACGGAACGGGCCTCGGGCTCTCGACAGCATTAACGATCGTCAAAAGTCACGGTGGTTTCATAAATGTTTACAGCGAGGTTGGACGTGGAACAAGATTTTCGATCAATTTTCCGGCGATCGAGGAGCAGGTCGAGGCGAGGGTTCCGGAACCCGCTTCGACATATCCCAGAGGAAATGGTGAGTTGATCCTTTTGGTGGATGACGAAGAGAATATTCTCCAGATCACCGCGGCAGCACTCGAGATGCATGGTTACCGAACCGTTTCTGCGGCTGATGGTGCAAGGGGGCTCGCCGCATATATTCAGCAGCGTACTGAGGTTGATCTGGTCTTGACCGACATATCGATGCCCGAGATGGACGGGCCCACCATGATCCGCGAATTACGCGAGCTCGATCCCTCTGTCAGGATAATCGGCATGAGCGGTCTGATGAACTCCGAACAGACAACGGAGCTCAAGAGTTTGGAGGTCAACGCATTTCTCGCCAAGCCATTCACCCCTGAAAAACTTCTGACATCTATATCGGACATGTTAAAGAACTGATCGCTCGCCTTGGTCTACGGGTGTCCTTGAGCAGCAGTGATCAGTCTGCTACGCGAAATAATCCTCGCCCGGGAGCTCCCTCCGGGAAGTTTGTGAATAGCGGATGCGCCTGTCTGCAACTCAACTTCATTCCCCGTCCGTCCGTCCTTCCTTACTACGATCGCCCCAGATGTTGAGCGACGGCGTATTCTGCTTCGCCGCATGCTCGTCCGCTCTGTGACTTTTCTCGCGATTCGCGGGTTTTCCCGCACCTCACTGTGTCTGCCGTCGATCTTTGCGCCAGTAAAACGGCTTTCTTCGAGCGACAAGCTCGAGGCACGGCGGTTGCAAAATTCTTTGGGAGATCTATGGGCGATAAGAAGGTAACGACCGGGTACGGCGATCAGGAAATGCGCGAATTTACAGTCGCGGTCTTAAACGATCTGCAGGCGCTCGAGACGATGTTGAACGACGGCCTGATCGAATCCGGCGTTCTACGCGTCGGTGCGGAACAGGAGATGTTTCTGATAGATGAGGCCATGCACCCCGCTCCGGTGGCTGACGAGGTTATCGCTCTTGCGAATGATCCCCGGCTGACGACCGAGATCGGACGGTTCAATTTGGAAGCCAATCTAACCCCACTCGAATTCAGGGGCGACTGTCTAAACCGGCTTGAGAATGAGCTGTACGAGGTGATCGCGTGTGTCAAACGTGCGGCAAGATCTATCGGGACCGACCTCGTGATGGCTGGGATCCTACCTACCATCCAGGCATCGGATCTGACCGAAAAGAACCTCACGGCGAACCCGCGATATTTCGAGATCAACCGTGTCGTGTCTGAGCTTCACGGCGAGAATCGTTTTATTCATATCAAAGGGCTCGACGAGCTGCAGGTGATCTTGCAGGACACCTTCGTCGAGTTTTGCAATACGAGCTTCCAGATCCATCTACAGACTGACCCGACGAAATTTGCAAACGCCTACAACTGGTCGCAGGCGATCGCGGCCCCGGTGCTCGCTTCGGCGGTCAATTCCCCATTGCTGCTGAACAATCGTTTGTGGCACGAAACAAGGATCGCCCTATTTCAACATGCGACCGATACACGTTCGCCGATTCACCAGCTTCGCCGGCAGCCGCCGCGTGTTAATTTTGGCAGTCGCTGGATGGAAGATTCGATTATCGACTTTCTTAGGAATGACGTGATTCGTTATCGCGTCCTGCTAGCACAGTATGTCGAAGGAAACTCGAGGGACGAGCTTGC
>JBBKXD010000171.1:0-8291 GCA_037969295.1 Pyrinomonadaceae bacterium
AAATTTGTGGCTAGTTTTTCTTTGCGACCACGACGATCGAAACGCCAAATGGAAAATCAAAATTCCGCAGCCACAACCTCTCGGCTCCAAAGAGTTTACCGAACAAGCCGTTCAGTGCCGAAATCGTGATGTTGTTTTCGGATTCGGGCTTGAGACCCGTTAACCGCATGATCGTGCGTCCGGTAAGGATCGGTGCGAAAAACGTCCAGTTAGCGTATGTTGCTCGCTCGACCGCGTAACCGGTTTTTTCGAGCCGCTCAACGATCTGTTTCCTGGTATAGCGAATGCGATGATTAGAAATATCATCCTGTACGCCCCAGAGCCACATAAATGCCGGGACAAAAACAAGCGAATAACCACCGCGCTTTGTTACGCGAAACATCTCTCTTAGGCCCGCGATATCATCATCAAGATGCTCGACCACGTCCAGTGCGGTCGTTAGCTCGAATGTTTCATCAGCATAAGGCAAAGTTTCCGCCAAGCCTTTCTGGACATTCAATCCTTTGCGGCGGCAGAATTCAAGAGCATCGTCCGACACATCGACGCCTTCGGCTTCGCCGTACTGCGACAGCATCTCAAGATTTGCCCCGGTGCCGCAGCCAACGTCTAAAATCTTGAGTGATGAGTGATGAGTAATGAGTGATTTGAATTACGAGTGACTCTCTTGAACAGTCGTATTACTTATCACTCATCACTCGGAAACAAACTTATATCCAACGCCTCTGACCGTCCTCACATACTTCGGATTGTTCGGTTCGTCCTCGAGATATTTTCGGATCCGGACAATGAAGTTATCGATCGCACGGGTGTCAGTATCTTCCTGCAAATTCCAAACATCTTCGAGAATAGTTTTCCTCGAAACGGTCTTACCCTCGTTCTCGATCAGAAAACGAAGCAGCTTCATTTCCATTAGTGTGAGCCGTGTGACCCCGTCGCTGCTGATCAGCTCAAGATTGTCGAAATCGATCGTCTTGCCGTTTATTTCGAAAGTCGCTCCGCTCTCGGGTTCCGGCTGTTCCTTCGTCCACTGCTGGCGGCGAAGAAGACCGTTTAGACGCGCGATGAATATGTCGAGATCGAATGGCTTGGGCAGGTAGTCATCCGTCCCAGCTTCGAATCCGCGAAGCACGTCTTCGGGCCGGCTGCGGGCGGTTAACATCAGTATCGGCGTGTAATCTTTTCGATCGCGTACGGTCCGAGCGACGCTGAAACCATCGATCCCGGGCAGCATAACGTCGAGCACGATCGCGTCGAAGCTCGAGCCGCTAAGCATCTCAAGCGCCGTTTCGCCATCGGCGGCGATCTCCGCCTCGTAACCTTCGGCTTCAACGTTGAAACGCAACCCATCGGCAATATGCTGTTCGTCTTCGACGATAAGAATCTTCATAACTCTTTTTCGACTTTAACGCTTGGAAATAAGGTTGCCCGTCCGTTAGGGCATTTAACCCCGGATGACGCTGATGAAGCGGATCTCTTAAATCAGGTCGCTCCGCAACGGGAATACGCTCTCGCCTCGGTCGAACGCCCGATCAGTAACCAACAGAAGCAACCCACTTGAAAAGGCGATAAACCTACTTCTGCGTCATCCGCGTTATCTGCGGTGAAAGGCGCCGACACTAAGTTCGCTATGCCAGCGGCAACTGTACGACAAACGTACTGCCGCGCCCTTCGCCTTTGCTGTCCGCCTTTATCTTCCCGCCGTGCTTCTCGATGATCGAGCGTACGATCGCGAGCCCGAGGCCGGTTCCCTTAGTGTCTTTCGCGGATTCATTTTGAACTCGATAAAAGCGCTTGAAGATGCGCTTCAGTTCGCCCGTCGGAATACCTACGCCGTTGTCGCGGATAAAGATATCGACCTTTTTGTTCAGTGTTGTCTTTTTCGCGCGGATCGAGATCCTGCGGTCGTCGCCGGAATACTTCACCGCATTGTCGATGAGGTTTAGAAAGACGGTTCGCAATTCGGCGGCATCACCAAGGACTTCGAGCCCGTCGCCCGTCTCACTCATCCGGAGAATATTCTCGTCAAGATCGTATCGGCTGCGGACGATTTCGACGGCTTCGCTTAGGACAGTGGCGAGATCCAGTTTCTCGATGCTCATCTGCCGCTTCTTCTCGCGGGCGCTTCCGGCGTTCAGAACTTGCTCGACGGTTTGCAACAGCCGGTCGGTATCGGCGAGCATGATCTTGTAAAACTCATCTCTCTTCTCGGGCGCAACATCGCGCGATCTTAAAGTATCGAGATAAAGCTTGATCGACGCGATCGGAGTTTTCAGTTCGTGCGTCACCGAGTTGAGAAACGCGTCGTGCTGTTCGCTTCGTCTGATCTCGCGCACGAGAAATATCGTGTTGAGGATCAGGCCGGTGATTATTAGTGCGAAAAAGATTATGCCGAAGACGAGAAGAACGACTTCGCGCAGGTTCAAAAGGATCCACCCGACGTTTAGAGCGACCGCCAGCACACTCAGGCAGATGCCGAGGACAAGAAAGAAAATTGCGGTCTTCCGGCGGCGCATACCGACCTAGTCTAAGTCTCTAGTCCCAAAAGTCCCTAGTCCCAAAAGTCCAGGTCCCAAAAGTCCCAGGTCCCAAAAGTCCCTAGTCCCTTCCGCACCGGGGCAAAGCCATGGCACAAAATGGGACTAGGGACTTTTGGGACTTGGGACTTTGGGACCTGGGACTAGAGACTGTGTTTTAAGCGGCTTCTTGCAGGGCCGTGAGTTCCGCTTTTTCAGACTCTTCGCTGTAAGCGTAAACGCTCTTCGCCAGGCCAGCCTTCTCCAACATCCAGATCTGGATCCAGTTGATATCGAACTCGTACCACGCAAGGCCATGTTTTGCCGAACGCGGATGGGCGTGGTGATTATTGTGCCAGCCCTCGCCAAAGGTGACCGCCGCGATCAGGGCGTTGTTGCGAGAATCGTCGCGGGTTTCGAACCGGCGCGTTCCCCAAAGATGTGTCGCGGAATTTACAAGCCAAGTGAAGTGCCATCCCATGACGGTCTTCAGCCCGACTCCCCAGAGCACCATCGACCATCCGCCGATCGCAAACAATCCAGCCGCGACGAGAATCGTCGGGATGTAATAGTACTTGTTCAGTGCGACCTGGAAACGATCTTTTGTAATATCCGGGCAGTAGCGAACCATGGTCGCCCACGATTGATTCTGCGCCGTTCCGCGAAAGATCCATCCCATGTGAGCCCAGTAAGTTCCGTTTCTCGGGCTGTGCGGATCTTTGTCGGTTTCTGTAAACGCGTGATGGAGGCGGTGGGTTGTGACCCACGTCAAAGGTCCTGACTGGACCGCGAGAGTTCCCATAACGCTCAACACGTATTCGACCCACTTCGGTGTCGTGAATCCGCGATGAGTCAGAAGGCGATGATACCCGACGCCGATGCCGGGACTTCCGGCGACCCACCAAAGTATCAAGGCTGCCACCAGGTTCTGCCAGCTAAACGTAAAAAGTGCCGCAACAGCGCCTATATGAAAAAGAGTGACGGCGATGATCGTGTTCCAGTTTATTTTGTCCTTCTGATGTTTTGTAAATTCGACTACGTTTTGCATAAATATTCCTCGATAATTGCGAAAGTCGCGGTGCCGTTTCAAAGTGCCGCAATAAAAGCCTAACAGGTTTAAGGCAGGTGCTTTGTAACAGTTTTGTAAGAGTTGAAGTAGTGGTTGAGCTAATTGCTACATGGTCAGGTTTTGTTCTATATTCTATGACTGCGACGGGACCCCGTCATGCCACTTTTGTGGTTGCTAACTCGCCCTAACTGGAATGGAATTCAGCCCCATGCTGATTCGGCGCACCTTTGCATTGCCGCAAGGCTGAACAAACAGAACCGTGTCTGACGAACTTTCACTCGAATTCAGAAACGATCACATTTACATTCGCCAGGCTGACGACTTTGAGATTACCGCTGAGGGCATGAATAGTTTCTGGGATTTCCTTTCAGGACAATGCGAGCGGCACGACTGTACGAGCATCTTGGTCGAAGCCAATTCTCCGAAAAGGGAGATGGATACGGTTGCAGCCTTCAACTCCGGCGTCGAGGCGTCAAGCGTCGCACCGCATCTCTGGCTCGCACTCTGTTTCCACGATTATCAACCCGACGAACTCAGCGAACTGTTTCGTCACGCGGCACGCAACCGAGGTGCTAACGTCGAATTCTTTTCCGATTGCGAGAAGGCTTTGAACTGGTTGCGGGTCAACAATCCTCAATTTTGACTAATAAAACTAAGTAATATAGATTTGCGTTTGCGGTACACGTATTCATCCAACGGAGGAAACTATGTCAGATAAGTCGGTCGCAGAACGCGTCATCCGTGTGTTTGCGGACTTTAAAAAGGTCCCAGCCGAAGAGATCACGATGGACACGACGTTCGACGAACTCGGCTTCGATTCACTTGACGGTTTGAATCTCGTATTCGAGCTCGAAGAGGAATTCGACATGACGATCCCCGACGATCGCGTTGCGGATATGAAGGGTGTACGCCAGGCGGTGGAAGGTATCGAGGCGTTGCTCGAGGCAAAGGAAAAAGGCATTGGGGCAAGCGCCGATGCGATAGAAGAACTCAAGAACCAACAGGCGGCAGTTAATTCCGGGGAAACGGAAGCAACAGGCGATGAGTCGGAGGAACGAAGATCCGCCTAGCCACCGAATGCATTCTTCGTGTTGTTTCGTGTGACTTGTATGTTTGTAAGGTCGTGCTCCTTCGTGTGTTTCGTGTGTTTCGTGGTTCGGCTTTCATAAAGCAAACCACGAATCACACGAACCCACACGAAAAAGAACACGAAACAAGAAAGGTCTTAAATTCAGCGATGACTTCGTTGCTTCGTGGTTTCAGTCTTATCACACCTGGAACTCCGAGATCGCACGAAATAACACGAACGAAAAATACACCAAAGATTCTTCACCACGGACATCCGGCTCAGAAATACACACAGTGAAAAGAGTAGTGATAACCGGCGTTGGCGTCATCTGCGGTGTTGGCAACAACGCAGGGGAGTTTTGGAATGCCATTAGCGCAGGGCGTTCGGGCATCGGCCCGATCACAAAGGTGGACGTTTCCGGCATCCGATATAAAAATGCGGCCGAGGTGAAGGGGTTCGACGCGAGAGAGCATTTCGATGACAAGGCGTTGCTGTGGCTCGATCCGTTTTCGCATTACGGGATCGTTTCGGCGCGCGAGGCGGTTGCGGATTCGGGGATCGAATTCACTGATAAACTCCGCGAACGCGGCGGGGTCATTACAGGATCATGCCTGGGTGGGAAGACCACCGAGGACGAGATGTTTTATAAGCTCTATGCCGAAGGTAAACAACGCCATCAACCGGTTGCGATCCCGCGTGCGATGAGTAATGCCGTGGCGAGCCATGTCTCTATGGAATTCGGTTTGACGGGCGCGACGTTTACGACCTCAACCGCATGTTCCTCGGCCAACCATGCGATCGGACAGGCGTTCTGGCTGCTGCGTCAGGGAACGATCGACGTCGCTATCACGGGTGGCAGCGAAGCTCCGATCTGTTTTGGAAATTTAAAAGCGTGGGAATCGATGCGCGTCGTTTCGACCGACACATGCCGGCCGTTTTCGAAAGATAGATCGGGCATGATCCTTGGCGAAGGCGGAGCGATGTTCGTAATGGAAACGCTCGAAATGGCCCAGGCACGCGGTGCGAAGATCTACGCCGAGATCTGCGGTTTCGGAATGTCAGCCGACGCGCACCATCTCACCATGCCGCTTGCCGGCGGTGCGGCGAAGGCGATGCGCGAAGCTGTCGCCGACGCGAATCTAAAACCGGAGCAGATCGGTTACGTTAACGCGCACGGCACAGCGACACAGGCGAACGACCCGATGGAATCCGAAGCGATACGGATGGTATTCGGCGATCACACCGACAATATCCACGTCAGCTCAACCAAATCGATGCACGGTCATACGCTCGGCGCGGCCGGTGCGATCGAGGGAGCCGCGACGATTCTCGGCCTGCATCACGGATTGCTCCCGCCGAACGCAAACTTCAACGAACCCGATCCGGAATGCAACATCAACATCATCGCGAACGAAGCTCTCGCTGCTGAACCCGAAGCTGCTATCTCCAACTCATTTGCGTTCGGGGGCCTCAACGCAGTCATCGCGTTCAAGCGATGGAACGCTTGAATGGTTCCACCAATTTTTTAGAACGCGGATTTGGCGGATGCTGCGGATCTAAGCGGATCGGAAGAAATTCTTTTAGATCCGCCTGATCAGCTTGATCCGCCAGATCCGCGTTCAAACATCTCGTCGGTACGACGCCAATGTTGATGCCGCTTGCACCCATATCCCCTAGTTGGTAGCTTTTCACAGTGGCAAAGAAATCCCGAACTCAGATCTGGCTCGAATACATTCCCGTTCGGGTGCTTTTCGCCATTCTGGGTTGGCTGCCGAGAAGGACGGCCGTTCGAGTGGGAATGTTCATCGGCCGGCTCGGATATAAATTTGCCGGGGGATTGCGACGCGTCGCACATAGAAATCTCGAGATCGCATTTCCCGAAAAGAGCGAAACCGAACGCCACGAAATCGCGCGTGGCTCGTTCGAAAATCTCGGCCGGGTCCTCGGCGAGCTGACGCAATTTCCGCGGGCGACGCCGGCGACTTTGCGTGGCATGATCGAGTTTCAGTTCGACAGCGAAGAGAATAAGGCGTCGGACGAGAGAAAAGTTCTGGACGCGGAACGGGCGAAGGGACGCGGCATATTACTCGTCGGGCCGCACCTTGGAAACTGGGAGATGGGCGTATTCGCCTATTCGGCGCTCGAGGACAAACTCACTTATCTCGCGCGACCGCTGGATAATCCGTTGATCGAAGAATTCACCGTGCGGCTTCGCACGCGCTTCGGCAATCAGCCGATCGACAAAAATAATTCCGTATCCAAAGCAATGGCCATTCTTCGCGAGGGCGGGATACTCGGTGTACTGCCCGACGTAAACGTGCTTCCGCGCGACGGCGTATTCGTTCCGTTCTTCGGGACGCTCGCGTGCACGACAAGCGGCGTTGCGATGATGGCGATGCGGACAAATGCGATGATCCTGCCGATGTGCTGCGTCTGGAACAGGGCCACCGAAAAGTACAGCGTGTTGTTTGGCAAACTTGTCGAACAGCCGCATAGCGGCGATCGCCACAAAGACGTGTTTGAAATGACCGCGGCGTTTACCGCCGAGCTTGAAAAATTCATCCGTGCATATCCCGACCAGTGGCTCTGGATCCACAGGCGCTGGAAGGTGCGTCCGGCTGGAGAGAAAGAGTTATACTAGCGGCCTGCATTTCTCATAAATTTGGAGGTGGATTCGTGATGGAGCCAAGAGATCTATTTGATGTCGCCGTGCGAACGCTGGGTTCATTCGTACTTGTTTGGGGTCTTTGGGATCTTGTAAACGCTGCTTTGTTCTACACCGGTTATTTCACAAATCAAGACTTAACAGTTCGCTTCTACCTTCTCTTCGGATGGGCGAGTATTTTTATCGGAATTCTGCTGATCCGCGGCGGGGGTGTTCTTGTAAATTTTGCGTACGGCGAGTACATACCTGAAACGGATACCACCGAGGACATCGCGGAGGATCAGGAGGCGAACTAGGGGTTCGAAACATATGTCCTACATCAACAGGCTGTTCGCTTTTCTTCTGGCCGTTCTTGCTTTTGCATGTACGGCCCCCTCAAACGAATTTCCAAAGGGACAGTGGATCGATCTCTCACATGATTTCTCGGACGAGACGATCTATTGGGTGACTGCCGAGCCGTTTAAGCGAACCACTGTCGCCGAAGGGAATACGGCGGCGGGTTTTTACTATTCTGCTTACAATTTCTCCGGTGCGGAACACGGCGGCACGCATATTGACGCTCCGATCCATTTTGCGGAGGGAAAAAAAACTGTCGATCAACTCGAGCTTAATCAGTTGATCTCGCCGGCGGTGAAGATCGATGTCTCCGCGAAAGCTGCGAACGATCGCGATTATCTGATCACCGTGGAGGACATCAAGAACTGGGAAGCCGAGAACGGCAAACTCCCCGAATGGTGCATCGTACTTTTTCAAACCGGATTTGGCGCGAAATGGCCGGATAAGAAATCGTATCTCGGAACGGATCAGAAAGGACCTGATGCGGTAAAGGATCTGCACTTTCCGGGCCTTCATCCTGACGCGGCGAAATGGCTCGTCGAAAATCGAAAGATCAACGCGGTCGGGCTCGATACCGCGAGCATCGACTACGGCCAATCGACGACTTTCGAAAGCCACGTCGAGTTGATGACAAACAAC
>JBBKXD010000172.1:0-13311 GCA_037969295.1 Pyrinomonadaceae bacterium
CCATTCCCATTACATCCGTACTTCACTTCGCCCGCTTTAGTCACGTCGTACCAGAATTTTTGCATGTCCCAGGCGGCGGTTGGGCAGCGTTCGGCGCACAGACCGCAATGGAGGCAGACGTCTTCATCCTTGACCATGATTCGCTTGGTTTGGATAAGCGGCTCAGAAACGTAGAGGTCCTGCGTAAGATTTAAAGCGGGGACTTTTGTGCGCGAACGCAGATCTTCTTCCTCGCCGTTAGCGGTAAAGGTGATGCAGGCAGTCGGGCAGATGTCGACGCAGGCGTCGCACTCGATGCACTTCGGCCCGTCGAAGACCGTCTGCACATCGCAGTTCAAACAACGCTCCGCTTCTTTGAAACCCGCGAGCCGGTCGAAACCCATCTCGACTTCCTGCTTCCGATTGACGAGCGTCTTTGTCTTCGGTGCCTGAGGTACGACCAGACGATCGTATTCGTCGATCTCGCTGTCGTATGCCCATTCGTGGATGCCCATCTTCTGCGAAACGAGATTCACCATCGGGTTAAGTCGCTCGGTCAGCAGATTCTTTTTGTTGCAAAGCAGATCTATCGAGACCGCGGCCTGATGACCATGAGCGACCGCGGTGATCACGTTCTCGGGTCCGAACGCCGCGTCCCCGCCGAAGAAGACTTTTGGGTTCGTCGATTGGAACGTCGTCTTGTCGACGATGGGCATTTCCCACTTGTCGAAATCAAGGCCGATGTTCCGCTCGATCCAAGGGAATGAGTTCTCTTGTCCGATCGCGACGAGGACGTCGTCGGCGGGAAAGAAAACTTCGGGTTCGCCCGTGGGGATCAGGCTACGTTTTCCGTTCTCGTCGTAGACGGCTTTTACTTTTTCGAACAGCACGCCTTTCAATTTCGGATTGCGGATTTCGGATTTTGGATTTTTGTCGCCATTAGAGCCGTCACTTAACTTCGCGCTGCTCTCCGCGTCTCCGCGTCCCCCCATCTCCGCGTCGCCACCATCCGCATACTCAATCACAAATGATTTCGGGACGTGATTGTCGATGATCGGGATGTCTTCGTGTTGCGCGTCTTCCTTTTCCCACGGCGATGCTTTCATCTCGGCGAACGGCGACCGAACGATCACCTTGACGTCTTCACCGCCGACGCGACGCGCCGTGCGGCAGCAGTCCATAGCGGTGTTGCCGCCGCCGAGCACGATGACGGTTTTTCCGATCTTGCTCGTATGCTCGAAAGCGACGCTTCCGAGCCAGTTGATGCCGATGTGAATATTCGCCGCACCCTCTTCGCGTCCGGGAATTTTCAGCTCGCGTCCACGCGGTGCGCCCGTGCCAACGAATACCGCGTCGTAATCCTGCTCGAGTACTTCCTTGAGCGACGAGACGTAGTGCTTGAAATGGGTGTGAATCCCCATGTCGAGGATGTAATTCACTTCTTCATCAAGCACAGTTTCGGGCAGCCGAAACGCCGGGATCTGGCTGAGCATGAATCCACCGCCCTTGTATTGCTCGTCGAACAGATGGATCTCGTAACCAAGGGGTGCGAGGTCTCGCGCAACCGTCAACGACGCCGGCCCGGCACCGATCAAAGCCACCTTCTTGCCGTTCGGCTTGAACGGAGCCTGCGGCATGAGGTGTTTGACCTCGTCCTTATTGTCAGCAGCGACGCGTTTCAGGCGGCAGATCGCGACCGGCTCTTCGTCGATGCGTCCGCGGCGGCATGCCGGTTCGCACGGGCGATCGCATGTGCGTCCGAGAATCCCGGGAAACACATTCGAATCCCAGTTGATCATGTACGCTTCGGTGTATTTACCTTCGGCGATCAGGCGGATGTATTCCGGCACAGGTGTGTGAGCCGGACACGCGTACTGGCAATCCACAACCTTGTGAAAATATTCGGGATCGTTGATGTTTGTCGGTTGCACCTAGGGTTACTTCCTTTTTGCTCGGTTATTTGTTCGATGACGGAACTCAGGCGCCGGTTACCGAGGCAAAAGCGTTTATCAAAAATAATACACTTTCGCTCGTAACTTCAATTTAAAGTGAACGGATTAGGCCGGCAACGTAGCCGTGACCCTCGTCTTTCGCAGCTTTCGCCACAACATTATTACAACAACGAGGAGCGCGATCGCGGGAAGCAGCCCAACTAGCAGCCCTTTCAGAAAGATAATATTGCCCTGCATCGTGTCGATATCGTGACGATGGTTCCAGATCTCGACGATCTTCCCGTCGCGAAATCGGACGACATTAATGATGGGGATGTGCTGCTCGCCGCCCAGAATCGTCATCCACCAGACATTTGGTTCGAAGTACCATTGCCAGCGCGTCGCGACGAGGTCGCCCTCGGCGATCTGATAGTCGATCGATCCGGTCATCGTCCCGCGGTCCCAGAAAAATGCAGCTATCTTTTTCTGCTCGTCGGCGGGCTCCATCGAGTTTTTGCGCTTGCCGATATCGTGCGCGACGTATGTCGGCGCGAAGACCTCATCGACAACAGCCGGATTGTTTTTGAACCATACCTCTTCGTAGAAACGGCGGACGAGAGCTTTGTTTTGTTCTTCGACCTCGCCGGCGTATACGATCGTCGCGGTAGAAAGTAATACAAGAATGAAAACAACTGACCTCATGCTTAGCCTCCCTGGGGTTTGTCTGCGAGAAACGATCCTCACCCTCGGCTGAAATTGTACGAGATGATTCCCGTAACTCTGACTGGAGTGCCGTGCAGTATGGTTGGTGAAAATTTCGAATTGCACGCCGCATCTCTCGCGCTCTGCTGTAGGAATCGGTGACCGTTCACCGCACCCGCGTTTGTAACATTACCTTGCTCATCGATCGTCACGGCGACTGTTACGATGCCCGACATCCCGCGATTAACGGGTTTGGCGAGGCGGATCGCGCGCCCGTTAATTATCCCGGCGGCGACAACCTTAATACCGGAAGCGGCACGCTGCTTTCCCTCCTCCTCTGTTACCGCCCGCCTGTACGCTTCACCGACGGCAAACTGCAGCGAGACGTCTATCTCTTTAGGCTTTCCATCCTTCAGCGGGGGCTCGAACATCGTGGCCATCAGTTGCTTTTTTACTTCTTCCCTTACGATGTCGATCTGCCCCGGTGGCGACGGATCTTTACAGGGCCATCCAGGACCGCCGTGGATAACGACCTTTTTTACGTTGCCTGTCTTGTCGATGGTGAGCGATACGCCGATCAAACCGTCAATTCCCGCGGCGGCGGCTTCGGGCGATAGATTGAACGTGGGCTGCGATACAATTTTCGGCCGCTGCTCCTGAGAGCGAATCTCAACGTGCGAAAAACTAACCAGGGTGATCAACACGGAGGAGTATCCAACCAACCACTTCCACCTGTCGAAAATGAGCTTCATGTTTATGAGTTTAGCATTAGGGACAAGCCGCGCCGATTGTGCTACTTTGTGGTTTTCACCTTATGAAGCTTCGCTGGCGTTTTGGCGTTGTCGCCGCAATTTTCCTGGCCATATTTTGTCTCTACCCGCAGTTGAAGATGGTCTATCTGCGCGGGTCGGAGTGGAATGGCCATTACGCATACAACGACATCGACGAGGTCGCGTATGCGTCGTACATCCGGGCGCTCATCGACGGACGGCCGCGAAAAAACGATCCGTATTCAGGGCGTGACGAATCACCCGAAACACCGCAACCCGAATCGCTTTTCTCGATCCAATTTGCCGCCCCTTACTCGATCGCTATCCCCGCGCGTGTACTCGGGATCGGCACACCCTGGGCGATGACTTTGTCCGGTGCGCTCGCCGGATTTCTCGCCGCTTTGGCCTCATTCTGGCTGATCGCACGTATGAGCGGCAGCAACTGGTACGGCATGGCCGGATCGCTCGTTGTTTTTGCCGGCGGAGCTCTCGCAGCCGGCGAAGGTGCCATGCCCGAGATATTCTTTGACGGGTTCTCCTATCCCTACTTTCCGGGTTTCAGGCGGTACATCCCGGCGATGGCAATCGCGGCGGTATTTGGATTGTTTGCGTTTGTATGGAAGATCGTGGGCGAACGGAAGTCAGAACCGGGAGCGGTAGCGACCGGGTTACCCGCTAATGCCGCGTCGATAAAGGGAGACCCGGTCGCTACCGCTCCCGGTTCTGACTCCTATTTCGGCACTGGCCTCATCTTCGGTGCCATCTTCTGCTTCGCCTACACGGTCTTTTCTTACTTTTATATCTGGACCACGGCCGCAGCATGGCTCGGTTGTTTGTTTCTCATCTGGCTGGTTTTCAGGCCCGAAGGGTTCAAGAAAGACCTTATGCGGCTGGCGGCTGTCGGAGCCGGATGTGTCGTTGCTCTCATACCTTACGCGTGGCTGCTTTCCAAACGTTCCGAAACTATGGACGACGTCCAACTTTTGGTTTATACGCGGGTGCCGGACCTTTGGCGGATGCCGGAATATATCAGTTTGGTATGCCTGCTGCTGCTGCTGGCGACCGGCGTCACGAAAAGGATGATCGCTCTCGGCGATAGGCCGACTCTATTCGCACTGTCGCTGGCTCTTGTTCCTTTTATTATCTTCAATCAGCAAATTGTCACCGGACGTTCGTTGCAGCCGATCCATTATCAGGTGTTCATCGGGAATTATGTTGCGGCGCTCGCTCTCGTTGTGACCATTGGAGTTTTGCTGCGAAAACGACTGAATTCGGAAAGTGCGTGGCCGAAAATCGCCTGTGCGGCCCTGACCGTGATCGCCGTCGGATGGGGTTTCGTCGAGTGCCATTACACCGTACGCGTCCTTGACGGAGCGAATGTCGAGCGCGATCTTGCTCTGCCAGTTGCGAAACGACTGGAAGAGTTGTCACGAGACGATGTCGATCCGTTTCGCTCCACCGTGCTGGCGTACGACATGATCCAATCGGACGACTTGCCGAGCGTGGCGCCTCAGAACGTTCTATGGTCGCGTCATCAGCATGTTTTTGCCGGGATGTCCTGGCAAGAAAATAAGGACCGGTATTTTCAGTTTCTCTACTACCTAAATGTCGATGAAGAAGGTTTGGACTATCTTCTCAAAAACGACTTCGTCGCGAAGATCGCGCTTTTTGGCTGGGGACGACACACCGATCGTCTAAGCAGCAAAGCAAAGCCGCTGACGTATGGTGAGATCGACTCTGAGGTCGCGAGCTACGCGGCCTATAGGTCTGCATTCAACGCCGCGAACGCCGCAAATCCTATGCTGTCCTACGCGGTCGTAAGAAACGATTCGGATACAGATCTCAGCAATCTCGATAAATGGTACGGACGCGATGGCGGTGAAGTGGTAGGAAAGTACACGATCTACAAACTAACTCTACGAGCGGAATAACTCCTTTAATCGATTTTCCACCAGATCGCTAGAGACCGTGGTGCCCCGATTTGTCCGACAAACTTGCTCTCTTATTGGCATAAAAAAGACCGCCTCGAAGAGGCGGTCATATGTATTGCTAAGTAAATATAAATACTTCTTAAGCGGCTAAAAGATCGTTCGACGTTTCAGCGAAAACACGCCTGCCGTTCAACGCATCGTCGATTATTTCGCGAACTGCCGAAGCGTCCGGATTAACTTCCATACGTGCGCATGCACGAAGGTGCCGAATGATTCCCTGGGTTGCGATCTCAATCGCATCCTCCGTCAATTTCGAATACCGGCGCGCCTGGATGTGATCGATTTGCAGGATCCGGTCCTGCAATGTCATAAGTTTAGCTGCTGCCACTTTTTACTCTCCTTACTCGATAAATTACCCCTTATAAATATCACTTCAGCTGGACACGGCCGAATCCCTGAAACATGCCGTAAAAGCTGCATATCTCCGACGGTGTTTAGTTGAAAAAAGCGATTTCAACGTTGCAAATAATGAGGGATTCCGAACGCTAACCAACTTTGTAAGGAAATTTTAACAGACAAAACGCGGATTTGTCACGAAGTTTTTTCGGGCGGCTTGTAAAGAAAAGACCGGCGAGTGTGAGCTGGCCGGTCGGATTCGAAGCGAATTCTTCGTGTTCTATTTTCCTACAGCGTCTTTCATTGATTTGCCAAGGCGGAACTTAACCGTAGTTTTGGCAGGGATTTGTATCACCGCGCCGGTTGCCGGGTTGCGGCCTTCACGGGCCTTACGAGTTGCTTTTACGAGCTTTCCAAATCCCGGCAGCGTAAATTCGCCGTTTGCTCTAACTTCCTTCGCCGCGAGGTCGGCAATAGTGTCAAACAAGCCTTTAACATCCGATTTTTTGAGTCCCGACGAATCCGCCAATGAATTGACGATCTCCGATTGAGTCATACGAGCCATATTTTAATTAACCTCCAGAGTGATTTGTGATTATAAATACTTCTTTCGCGAACAGAAATGTCTGCAAAGAAACAGCAGCAGAATGGAAATGATCAGTTGATCGACCCGCCTGATGGTCGGGGCGGCAAGATTCGAACTTGCGGCCTCACGGTCCCAAACCGTGCGCACTACCAGGCTGTGCTACGCCCCGTCACGTTTCAGCTAGGAAACGGTGTCAAGTGTCGAATTTTACTGGCGAAAAATTGATTGGTCAAGTCAGACCGCGATAAAATCCAGTAAATATCGAATAATAAGCTCAGCCGCCTTCGCTCGGTGACTTATCGAGATCTTGACATCGTCACCTAGTTCGCCGAACGTCAGGCTCAATCCTTTGGGCACGAAGATGGGGTCATATCCAAAACCGTTCTCGCCTCTCGGGCCGTCAGCGATCGAGCCGTTACATATACCTTCGGCGGTGTAAATTATCCGGCCGTGCTTGTCGGCGAGGGCCATTACACAGACGAAGCGAGCCCGTCGGTCCGCGTCGCTTGCCTCTTCCAGCATGGTCAAGAGCTTCGGTATCTTAACGTCATAGCCAGTTCCTTGGCCGGCGAACCGGGCAGAATACACGCCCGGCGAATTTCCGAGAGCTTCGATCTCAAGCCCCGAGTCGTCGGCAAGCGATAAATTATTTGTCTGGCGTGCAAATCCGCGGGCCTTTAGTTCGGCGTTCTCGAGGAATGTGGAACCGGTTTCGTCGACATCGGTAATGTGCTCGAAATCGCGAAGGTTCTTCAGCTCAAGGGGCAGATCGCGAAACAATTCAGTCAGCTCACGGATCTTTCCCGCGTTTCCGGTTGCCAGCACCAAGCTCTTCGGCGGAATATTCATGATCAGGGGCGTTAAAGCCTGCCAGGCAAAGTTTTTATTGCCAAGACGCCGAGTTTAATTGTATAAAATAAATGGCGATGTTGTTCGCTGCCCGCCTCGAGTCTTCAACTAATAGTGAGGAAATCCCAGTTGGAATTAGCTTCTACTCAAACACCCCTCTTCAACCCGGCGACCTTGTTTTCGGACAGTCGAGAAGTATTCAAAGACTCCGCGATCATCGCGGTTTTCGACCCGGATGAACTTTCGTTCGAGCTCGGCGTCTGGTTGGCTGGCCTCGAGAGCTTTTTAAATCGTGGTGATCAAACTTTCTCCGACAAGAATCGGCCGACCGACGCGGCGGGAAACTGGGCACGCGAATGCCGCCTTACCCGCGCCGCACTGCTCAATTCTTCGAAGTTAAACTTCAGACTCCGAAAGGCGGTCGCCGGGCCGCTGCCCTCAGAGGGGGATCAAACGGCAGGTGGATCGATCACGACCGAGGAATTGGATCAGTTCGCGCTGGTTCTTCGCGATTCGATCGTTCTGAATGAAAGCGTTCTCGCCGCCAACAAGAGCCTAAATTTCGCTGACTGGAGGGCGTGGAGCTCGACTCTGATCGATAAGCTCGAGTCGTCACTTGTCTTTCGAAAACTTATTTCGCGGACACATTCAGCGGGCCAATCTTTTCTTCCCGACAAGCTCAAGAGCCTAGTTACAGGGAAGTCGATTCCGTTTGCGGACGAAGTCGACCTTCGGGTCATCCTTCCCCAGTTCGGAACGATACTCGGCTCATTGAGTGTGGTCGGAAAAATGCTCCGTCACGATGAACCATTAAAGCCGTCTTTAATAATCTTCGCGCGAATTTACGAGCTTACTTATGATCTCATCGTTCACATGAACAATCGGCTCTCTCGATTTCCGAATGAAGAAGCCGCGATGTTCGATTCGCTGGACGGAGCTTCGTACACCGCGTCCCTCGAGTTGAAGAAAGTATTTTCGCAGGAACTGACCGGGCTTGTCGGCATCCGTCCGGTTCCGTCCGTATTCGCCCGGGTCGAAACAGCGTTCGAACTCTTAAGCGACAGCTTTCGCCAGATCCTGGCTGGCTTTGCCAGTGCCGTCGATCCGCAGATACTTCCGTCGGATCTTTTCCCCAATTTCCAAACGAAGCTCGAACAATCGCTGGCGTTGCGTCAAAACTTGTGGAAGGCCTTGCAGGTTGTGAAGGCAGCCGAGCAGAATCCGGACAAGAAACTGCTCGAAGCCGTTAATACCGAATTGCAAGTATTCCTCGAACGGACGCTGTCGTTTCTTTTTCACAAAGACCGCGAAACCATCGAGCGATTTTCAGAAGAGATCTTCGCGACTTCAGAGAAAAAAGATATTGTTCCGATCCTTCATCGGTTCGGCGCCTACATAGAAACACTTCTTGCTCAGGTAAATATGCGAACCGTCCTGGCTGCGCATCCGTTCGATCCGCAGGCGAAATAGGGTCACTGCGATCGCAGGGTGGAAAGGGGCTTTCTGAAGAGCACGTCGAAGTTCGCCGCAGCGCCGACCAGCATCACTATCACTAACGTCACGAGTACCCCGCCTACGGCCAGGAACGCGTCGAATTCCCAATCGATCTGTAAGAGATAACGGCTTACGGTGTAAGAAAGGATCGTCGCGAACCCGGCGCCGATCAGTCCGGAGAGCAGTCCCAGCAGCCCGTATTCGGCGAAAAGGATCGCCGTCAAAGTCGGCCGCTTTGCTCCGAGCGTTTTCAATATTGCGTTCTCGTAAATCCGCTGAGATTTCGTAAGTGCGATCGACCCGATGAGGATCAAGATCCCACTCAAGATCACAAAGCTGCCAACAAAAGATATCGCCAGCACAAAGTTGCTGACGAGCCTCTGAACGGCAGCAACGATATCGGCGACGTCGAAGATCTGGACGTTCGGATATGCTTCGAGTACATCCCGCTGAAGCCGCTGGCGGTCGGTCGCCGAAGATCGTTTGAGTATTGTCGCGGCAAATGTCTGCGGTGCTTTTTCCAGAGCGCCGGGACGAAAGACAAAGACAAACGCCGTTCGTGTATTGCGCAGATCCAACTTCCGGATGTTCGCGACCCGCGCCGTGACCCTGCGGCCGGAAATGTCGAACGTCATCGAGTCACCCGGCGAGATCTTTAACCGGCCCGCCATCTCTTCTTCGATCGAAACTTCGGGAACGTTGCCCGAATCCGAATTCCACCACTGGCCGCTGAGAACGCTCTCATTCGTGTCCATCTCGGCGCGATAGGTTACGGCAAACTCACGCCCGATCTGGCCTTGCTGCTGACGCGTTTCGCGCTGAGCAAAGTCGAATGGCTCGCCGTTTACGTGCGAGATTCGCGCCCGAATGGTCGGGATAGTTTCGGGCTTTTCGCCGATATGTGACTGGATAAGCTGCGCAAGAGTTTCGATTTGGCTCTGCTGAATATCGACAAAAAACAAGCTCGGCAGATGTTGGTTTCTTGTGAAGTCGAACTCTCTGACGAGGTTTGCCTGCAGCGACTGGACCGCGAGGACGACGAATGCTCCGAGCCCGACAGCGAGCAGGATCGTCCGGGTTTGGTTGCCCGGCCGGTAGAGGGAGTTTACGGCCTGCGACAAGGCGAACGGACCGACGCGACGAAATCGTCGCAGCAGTCGTGTCAGGACCAAAGCGGTCAAATAGAGAACGGCGGAGGTAGCGGCCAGGCCACCCAGGAAAAACGCGCCGACTTTCACCGAGCCCGCCTGCCAAACCGCCACGCCAAGAAGCCCCAGCAGGGAGACCGCGCCAAAGAGCCATTTCGTGAAGTCGAGCCGTCGGATCGAGGAGTTGTTCTCATCGCGAAGCAGAAGCTTCGGTTTTATGTTTCGAACTTGCAGGAGTGGCAAAGCAGAGAACAGCAGCGAGATCAGCACGCCAAGCGTCACGCCTTGAATCACCGTCGAGAGGTTGATGGCATAAGTCATCTTTTCCGGAAGTGCCTCGACAAAACGCCATCTGACGAACAGCAACGCGAGCTGTGCAAAAAGAACTCCGAATAGGCTTCCGACAAAGCCGAGAGTGAGGATCTGCAATAGATAAACCGTAATGATCCGACCACCGCCGGCACCGAGACACTTCAGAATAGCGACCGACTTTCTCTTTTGCTCAACGAACGCTCGGGCAACGTTCCATACGCCGACGCCGCCAAGGACGAGGATCAGCAGCCCGGTCAGCGAAAGGTAATTTTCCGTCCTCTCAAATTGTTCGCTCAGATTTTCCTGGGTCTCGCGGTACGACCCAACTGTTACGGTCGTACCCTTCAAGGCTTCGCGGAGCTGACGAACAAGCTCGGTAGGATTGTCGGTCGTGCGATACAAAATGCGGCGGCGGACGCGGCTGGCGTTTCTCGTGATGCCCGCTTCATCGAAGGCTTTCTTGTCGATAAAGACACGGCCGCCGAGGCGAAATCCGCCCGTGCCGCCCGGCTCCTGGTCGAATATTCCTCGTATTTGAAATTCACCTTCTCCGATGCGGATCCGGTCCCCGACTTTTACACTCAGATCCTCGAGCAAAATCTTCGCGACGACCGCTCCGTTGTCTTCAAGCAGTGAAAAATCAAAGGGCGTTCCGTCGTCGAGCTCAAAACTGCCAACCAACGGAAACGGCGGTTCGACGCCCTTGAGCTCGACAAGTTTTACGTTTGGATTGGCAGTATCCGACGGACGGGCCATCGACGATGTCGTGATCGTTTCGTTTCGGCCATCGACGATCCCCGATTCTGTTACGGCGGCCTCGATCTTGGAGATTTCGGTTGGTGTGAAATCATTTGTCGAGCTGATGTCGATGTCAGCCGTCATGAGAGCACGGGCGTCCGTTCCGACGGCGCGGGTAAGGTTCTGGATCAACGACCTCAACGCGACGACAGATCCGACACCGAGTGCGATGCACAGGAAGAAAAATAACAAACGGCGCCAGGAGGAGCGGATTTCGCGGCGGGTTAAGTTGAGGATGAAGCGCATCTTTATTGTTTGCGACGCGGAGAAGGGAGACGCGGTGACGCGGTGAATTCGTTAATCGCCGAAGCTCTCCGTGTCTCCGAGTCACTCCCGCTCCGAGTCGCGTTTTGTCTCCGCGTCACCGTGTCTCCCATTCTCCGTGTCGCTGAGAACGCGTCCGTCTTTCAAAACGATCTGACGCTGTGCTTCTCCCGCCAGTCCATGATCGTGAGTAACGAGCACGAGCGTAACTGCTCGTTGCTTATGAAGGTCGGTCATTAACTCGAAAATGTGCCGGCCGTTTTTCGAATCGAGATTACCGGTCGGTTCGTCCGCGAGAAGGATCTTTGGCCGGTTCGCAAATGCACGAGCTATCGCGACACGCTGTTGCTCGCCGCCGGAAAGCTCCGCCGGATAATGATGGCCCCTTTCGGTCAGGTCAACATCTCGCAAAAGCTCGGACGCCCGATCGCCCGCCTCGCTGAGCCCCCTTATCTCCATTGGAATGAGAACGTTCTCGAACGCCGTAAGACTGGGGATCAGATGAAACGACTGGAATACGAACCCGATCTTTGCGCTTCGGATCTCTGCCAGGCCGTCCTCGCTCATGCTGGTTATCTCATCACCGTCGATCAGGATCGTTCCCGAACTCGGTGCATCCAGACCGGCGATCAAACCGAGCAGAGTCGATTTGCCGCTGCCGGACGCCCCGGTCAATGCGACAAACTGCCCTTCGGGGATATCGATCGAAACGTCAGACAGGATCGTAAGATCTTCGGCTCCGGAGCGGACGGTTTTGGTAACACGGCTAAGTTGAATCATAAGGACTTTAACGGTGAACTATGAACGGTGAATGGTGAATGATGGAAATAACCCACTGACCCGGCTTTCATTCACCGTTCACCATTCATACCTCATAATTCGAAGAATCTGCATCCAAAGCTTACTAAATCGCGTAGCATAATATTTAGTTCACATGAATCATATTATTCGAAACACAGCACTTCTTAGTTTCACATTTCTCGCGGTGATGGCGGCCGCGTGTTCCTCGGGTGGGCGTCCGTCCGAGATCGGCGCTGGAGCAAACAGGCCTTTGAAGACGCCTGAGGTGACGGCGAATCGGCCAAAGATCGTCGCGTTCGGCGATAGCCTGACCGCCGGGTTCGGCCTTACCGAACGCGAGTCATACCCCTATCTTTTGCAGGAACGGCTGAATGCCGACGGATACAATTATGAGGTTGTGAACGCGGGCGTGTCCGGGGATACAAGCCTCGGCGGGCTCGAGCGCGCCGATTGGGTTCTTGAACAGGAGAACGTTCAGATAGTCGTTCTTGAGCTCGGTGCAAACGATCTGCTTCGCGGTGTCCCGGTTGCGAAGATGAAAACTAATCTCGATAGGATCATTCGCAAAGCGAAAGCGAAAAATGTTGCTGTGCTCTTGTGCGGAATGCTCGCGCCCCCGACGATGGGCACGGATTATCAACGGGATTACTCGAACGCCTTCCCAGATCTCGCGACCGAGCACAAGGTCGCATACCTGCCGTTCCTTTTGGAGAACATCGCGCTCAAGAGGGAATTGAATCAAGCGGATGGAATTCACCCGAACGCCGAGGGTACGAAGATCATGATGGTGAATATTTATAAAGAGCTGAAGCCGATGTTGAAGAGCTCGTAGACAGATCGATCAATCAAGGGAGGGATTTCATGAAACCGTACTTTTTGCTAATGGCTCTTCTGTTCGCCACGTCTGTCACACTGGCGCAGGACCCCACACCGACGCCGACACCGGATCCAACGACCGTAACCGACGTTACGGATAAGGACCGCCCGACGTCGACGGTTCACCCCGGGCTACTCACGGTGAAGCCGTCTACTGACTATGCTCGGCCAAATGCGGCGACTCGCCGCAAGAGATTTGTAAGCGCCTCTGTTGGGCCGGTCGGACTAGGCAAAATGGTCGCGACGGCAGGCATCTCGACGTGGACCAATTCTCCGCAAGAGTGGGGGACCAAATGGGAAGGTTTCGCGCGCCGTGTCGCATCTAACTTTGGTAAGAATGCGATCAAACAGACGACGAAGTTCGGTCTCGACGAAGCGTTGAAATTCGACAGTCATTTCTATCGCAGTAGAAGCAAAGGCGTAGGAGCCCGCGTCCGAAATGCTCTGATTTCGCCGGTCACCGCGCGTGATCGC
>JBBKXD010000173.1:0-3382 GCA_037969295.1 Pyrinomonadaceae bacterium
ACGCGTGACCTTTGCGGGATCGATGACACCGGCTGCGATGAGATCTTCGAACTTCTCGGTCGCGGCGTTAAAGCCATACGCGTCCTTGCCGGCGGCAACTTTCTCGACGATAACCGCGCCTTCTTTGCCGGCGTTAGCGGCGATCTGGCGAAGCGGCTCTTCGAGAGCACGTCGGACGATGTTGACGCCGATCTGCTCGTCGGGGTCGTCTCCGTCGGCCTTGAAGCCTTCGAGAACCTTACCCGCACGAACCAGAGCGACGCCGCCGCCTGCGACGATGCCTTCTTCGACTGCTGCACGCGTGGCGTGCATCGCGTCTTCGACACGAGCCTTCTTCTCTTTCATCTCGGTCTCGGTTGCCGCGCCAACTTTAATGACAGCGACACCGCCGACCAACTTGGCAAGACGCTCCATCAGTTTCTCGCGGTCATAGTCCGAGGTTGTGTCCTCGATCTGCGTGCGGATCTGCTTGACGCGTCCGTCGATCGCTTCACCCGTACCGCCGCCTTCGACGATGGTCGTGTTCTCTTTGTCGATCGTGACTTTCTTGGCCTTGCCAAGATCGTCAACCGTGATGCTTTCGAGCTTGATGCCGAGGTCTTCCGAAATGACCTTGCCGCCGGTGAGCGTCGCGATGTCTTCGAGCATTGCCTTGCGGCGATCGCCGAAGCCCGGTGCCTTAACAGCAGCGACATTCAATGTGCCGCGAAGTTTGTTGACGACCAATGTCGCGAGAGCTTCACCCTCGACGTCTTCCGAGATGATCAGCAGCGGACGTCCCATCTTCGCAACCTGTTCGAGGATCGGCAGAAGATCGCGCATGCTCGAGATTTTCTTCTCGTTGATCAGGATGAGAGGCTCTTCGAGAACTGCTTCCATTCTGTCCGGGTCCGTGACGAAATAGGGCGAGAGATAACCGCGGTCGAACTGCATTCCTTCGACGACTTCGAGCAGCGTGTCCATCGTCTTCGATTCTTCAACCGTGATGACGCCGTCCTTGCCGACCTTGTCCATCGCTTCCGCGATGATCGTGCCGATCGTCTTGTCGCCATTCGCCGAAACGGTTCCGACCTGTGCGATCGCGTCACCAGTTACCGGCTTTGACATCTTGCCGATCTCTTCGACAACCTTGATGACCGCCTTTTCGATACCGCGCTTGAGTGCCATCGGGTTTGCACCCGCGGCAACCGTGCGGACGCCTTCCTTAAAGATCGACTGTGCGAGGACCGTTGCGGTCGTCGTTCCGTCACCGGCGACGTCGCTCGTTGTGCTGGCGACTTCGCGGACCATCTGTGCGCCCATGTTCTCGAGCGTGTCCTTTAATTCGATCTCTTTCGCGACCGTGACACCGTCCTTGGTGATCGTCGGCGAACCGAATTTTTTGTCGATGACGACGTTGCGGCCTTTCGGTCCGAGCGTAACTTTTACCGCGTCAGCGAGCTGATTGACTCCGCGCAGAATAGCGGCTCTTGATTCTTCTCCGTGAACTACTTGTTTAGCCATAATCTTTTATTAATCTCCTGAGATTCTTAGAATTTTCGATTTTCGAATTGCGATTTGCGATCTCGTGATCGCTAAAGTTATTCGTGTCGATTTGCGGCGTTAAGATAAACGCGATCGCAAATCGAAAATCGCAAATCGAAAATTAAGCTGCCGCTCCGGCCCGATTGATGATGCCGAGGATCTCGTCTTCGCGCATGATGATGAGTTCTTCACCGTCGAGCTTGATCTCGGATCCGCTGTACTTGCCGAACAGAACGCGGTCGCCAGCTTTTACATCCAACGTCTGACGCGTGCCGTCTTCTTTATACTTGCCTTCGCCGGCGGCGATGACTTCGCCTTCCTGCGGTTTTTCCTTTGCGGTGTCGGGGATGAAAAGTCCGCCCGCGGTCTTGTCCGTCGAATCTTCGATCCGTCGAATGATCACACGATCGTGAAGTGGTTTAATGTTTGTTGCCATTTTGGTTTACTCCTTCGTTTATTCGTTTAAAAGTATGGTGATAAGATTTCGACTTGGACCCGGAGCCCGAAAAAAGCGAATTTGAGCACTCTGCGTCCAAGAGTGCTAATACTATAGGAAGGGCCGAGGCATGTCAACTAATTGTGCGGTTCTGCAGAAAATATGAGTGAAGTATTGTCAGATTCGTGGAATGCCGGCATCTTGCCGGCAATGAGGGCGACGCCCGAACGTGATCCACCGTTGGACGGTTGTTGCACAGTTACGCCGCTGTCGCGGCGTTGCCGGCAAGATGCCGGCGTTCCTTATGAAAATATCCGAACTAAACATATATCCGATCAAATCATTGAAGGGAATTACGCTCGAAACGGCCGTGGTCGAGGAGCGCGGGTTGCAGTTCGACCGGCGGTGGATGCTCGTCGATTCGGATGGGACGTTCATGACGCAACGAGAGTTTCCGATGATGGCGACGATCGAGACCTCGGTTGCCGGAGGTGAGCTGAGGGTCTCGAAAGGCGATACGCTCGACCTTCCATACGTTCCCGATTCGGGCGAGCATCTGCCGGTAACGATCTGGCGCGATGTGGATGTGCCGGCGCTTGCCTACAACGGCGTCGTCAGCGAATGGTTTTCGGAGAAGCTCGGGACGCCATGCAAGCTCGTCGTAATGCCGGATGATACGAATCGGGTCATCCCGAAAGAGTATGCGGTGCGGCCGGATGACACTGTCAGCTTCGCCGATGGCTATCCTTTTCTATTGATCGGCGAAGGATCGCTCGCTGATCTGAACTCGCGGCTCGCCTCGCCCGTCCCGATGAACCGCTTCCGGCCGAACTTTGTCGTCCACGGCTCCGAGCCGTTTGAAGAAGATACGTGGAAGCGGATTCGAATCGGCTCTGAGGAGTTTCATGTCGTCAGGCCGTGTGCCCGGTGCGTGATCCCGTCTGTTGATCAGGCTACTGGCGAAAAAACCGGGAAGGACCCTTTGAAGACCCTTTCCGAATATCGAAATCGAAATGGCGGCGTGATGTTCGGTCAGAACCTGATCGCTGAAACGCCAGGCGGAGTCGTACGCATCGGAGACAAGGTTGAGGTTCTGGAGAGGAAGTGATATTGGAGCGTGACTGGACCGCAGGCATCCCTGCCTGCAACGTCGCGAAGCGGCGGCATTCCGTAATAGCGTCAAGTCGCGGCAGCTTGTTCGGGCTTCGCCCTCATGCAGGCAAGGATGCCTGCGGTCCAGTCGCGCTGCAGTCAGGTTCGCTTGCGCTTTTTCGCTGCCGAGGTCTTTATCTTTGCTTTCTTCGATTTGGTGGGCCGCTTTGCGGCAACCTTCGGCTTGCCGTTGTAACTCGCGACTCGCTTGGAGAGAGTGTTGCGGTGGATGCCGAGAGCGGTCGCCGTATTACAAAGATGATCGGAGTT
>JBBKXD010000174.1:0-13004 GCA_037969295.1 Pyrinomonadaceae bacterium
AAGGCGGAAGGCGGAAGGCGGAAGGCGGAAGGCTGAAGGCGGAAGGCGGAAGGCGGAAGGCAGAAGGCAGAAGGCAGAAGGCAGAAGGCGGAAGGCAGAAGGCAGAAGGCAGAAGGCGGAAGGCAGAAGGCAGAAGGCAGAAGGCGTGCTTACTGCTTACTGCTTACCGCTTTCTGCTCTCTGTCGGTCGCCTTGACAGACCGAACCTCTTTTCGTAGCATTGCAATTCGCTTCTTTTGCCGAAAGAGGCGTGTTTTTTTGATAATCAAAGTGGGCGCGGCGTGCGGCAGCAGTGTAGAATTAACAAAGTTTTGGGCACGTACGTCAATTGGTAGACAGCCTCCCTTACAAGGAGGAAGTTAGGGGTTCGAGTCCCTTCGTGCCCACCATCTCGATTTTGGATTTTAGATTTTGGATTTTGGATTGAAGCCAGACACGCAAGAGGTAGGAATCCAAAATCCAAAATCTAAAATCCAAAATCCAAATGCGGGGTCGTAGTTCAGTTGGTTAGAACGCCAGCCTGTCACGTTGGAGGTCGCGGGTTCGAGTCCCGTCGGCCCCGCCACATCTTTCCGGAACCGGAGCTCCACTGCCCCGGTTCCCATGCAAAAACTAATTCCACTTCTGACGCACTAATAGACCTGCTTCATGTTGCGTAAACCTCATCCTACAAGGATTTAAGGGTCTGCATGGACTCACTTTGCGTTTAGCCTAGTGACCGGAGGGAGAGGTCTGCGTTGCCGCCGTCAATATCAAAAAAAACTGTGGCAGAGTGTTGATGCACTCTGCCACAGTTCGGTTAAGACGACCGTCCGGCAATCCGGATGGGTCTGATTCACACGATCGGATCAGTGTGTGTAGTGTGTGTTGTAGCTTGCCGCAGGCACATCGCCGGTCGTTCCGAGGGCAAAAACGCTTACCGCACCACCCAAGGAGGCTTGTGACCAGAATTGTCCGCCGGAAGGCCTCCAGATCGCGATGTCAGTACGTCCGTCGCCGTCATAGTCGCCTTGCACGGGAATGTCCGTCGCGCTCACGCCAAATGTCCGGAATTGGATCGCCCCACCGCCGCTTGGCAACCATCGCCATTCGATCGCTCCGGCTAATGCTATCACCGTCGCGATATCGGTCTTGCCGTCGCCGTCATAGTCGCCGGGTACTATAACGTCGGTTGGTGTTCCGAACAACGTAATGGATGTTCCACCCCCTGACTTGAGCATCCAGAACGCGGCGGTTCCCCCGCCATTGTCGCGCTGGATCACAAAATCGTTCTTACCATCTCCGTCATAATCACCCGGAGCAACGAAATCTCCCGTCTTCCCCCATGGAACGTACGTGACATTTCCGCCCGGGTTGGCCAGGGAGCCTCGATAGAACCATGTACTCTGTGCGGCGGAACGATAGACAGCTACATCGGCTTTGCCGTCGCCGTCGTAATCATTCACCACGGTTGGGTCGTCACCAGTCTGTCCGAACGCCTCGACGCGAGCGGTATTGGTTGCACTCCGCAAAATATAGAACGCGGCCACGGTTGCCGCACCCGGCCGCCAAACAGCGATATCGTCCTTTCCGTCGCCGTCAAAGTCCTCGGGAATAAGCGTGTCTGTTGCGATCCCCCAATCTATCGCGACGGTTGGCCCGCCGCCATTCAGATTGTAGAACCAGCGAAGCTGATTGGTCGCGCCGCTAGAACCGAGGCCAACATTCCTTGCGACAGCGTAATCGGTCTTGCCGTCGCCGTTAAAATCGACCGGAGCATCTACGGGAACTGTGGGGACACTTCGGATCTGCACATCGTCGATCGCCACTCCGGCGAAGTTGATGCTGGTGTCCGTGTCAAGGTGGAATACGATCTGGACTGTCTTGTTTGCAAAAGCGGAGATGTCAGCTCTGTAGTTTCCCCAACCTGCTGACTCACCTATGTTAACGGTCGGACTGCCGACGCCGACGGTCATCGTCGCGCCTGTCCATTCCCAGACCCTCTGGATCGCTCCCATCCCGCCGACTTCACGGACCTCTACGAAGGCGTGATCGAATGTTGCACTTTCGAACTGGTACCGCATGGCCCACGAAAGGTTCAACGAACCGGCACCCAGGATAATACTTGG
Source organism: Pyrinomonadaceae bacterium (assembly GCA_037969295.1). Taxonomy (GTDB): domain Bacteria; phylum Acidobacteriota; class Blastocatellia; order Pyrinomonadales; family Pyrinomonadaceae; genus OLB17. The sequence goes on from JBBKXD010000174.1 coordinate 2,109, forward strand.
CGAAACCAGATCCTGGTTGGAGCTTAGTTCATAAGTATTATCAAGATCGGTCTTCCAGCACATCGTTCCGCTGTTGCAGCCGATGATCGAAGCAACCGGATTGACCGTGGTGGTCGCAGCCGTCGACGGCGTGCCGTATTCCCATTCATCCGCTGTGCCGGAATGCGTATAGCCGCCATTGTTCATTTCAAAGTCTTCGCTGTAAACAAGCGCTCCCGCGGGCGCCGGCTGTGAGCAAATTTCCAGACTCCAGCCAGTCAGGTTTCCGCCGCTGGTGTTTGTCAGGTCATCGCGAATGTCGAGCGTCCACACACCGGACGGATTCTCACCATCGAACCAATCGAGCCGGTAGTTGAGTTCGGGTTTAAGAACCAAAGGTCTGACAACCGTGAACACAAACGGAACACCCGAAGAATATTGATCGAGCGTGATGTCCATCATCGTTTGTCCGCCCGTGGCAGTCGAGCCGATATCATTGAACAAACCGTTATCGTTATTTGCAGGTGAACGCAGATTAACGTCCATATCCGCCATCAGTGCGTGGTCGGCAACGATCGAAACTTTGGTGCTGGCGATCCGCGCCATCGTCGGCGGAACCGTAATGGTCGAAGAAACCAGACCGACACCCGGACCGATCACCTGCGGAACGTTGGTGCTGGTGTAGGTCGTGCAGTTGATCCCGACATTAGTTTTCGGGATGCGCGTCACGCTCAAATTATAGGTCGCCGTCGGTCCGCCGGTTGCGGCAGTTGCCGAATCAACAAAGGCGTAATATGTTCCGGCGTTTTTGACCGTCATAAACATCGCTTCGGAGTCTATGGTATCAAACGTTCCTGCATCATCAACCACCAAAATCTGATTGTTCGCGTCACCGAACAACGCTATTCCCAAGCGTCCATTCCATGTGACAACATCTCTTTCGGGATCCAAATCCAGACTTAAAAAGACCGTATCGCCCGCATTTGCCGTGAAACTAAACCAATCCTGTTCGGTTGCCACCGCCGGATTTCTCGCGCCGCTCACCCAGCCGCTAGCCGGAAGCGGATTTGCCGTTCCCGGCGCGTCGTTCGCTTCGACTTCCGGTGTCGGTGCGCCGCTTTGCACCTTAAGATATAACTCGTAGGGGCGAAGCGTAGTGGTTGCCGAAAAATGTTTAACTTGCAAGTAATATGTTCCATTTGATGGAATAACAGTTCCCGCAATGGACGAAGAAAGCCCGCCGAGCGAGCCGTCGTCCTCGTCAAATTCCAATTCGGTCGTGCCGTTCGACGCGAAAACACGTAATTGGCTGTCGGTACTGCCGCTATTCGAATAACTCGTCTGGACGGCTGCATAAACCCGATCGCCGGTATTGGCGGTGAATGAAAACCAATCCAGATCGCCGTTTCCAAAAACATTGCCCCTGATCTTGGAATCACTAGTCAACGGATCTGCCGTCATAAAAGTGTCGTTCGGTTCGGTTTCGTTGCCAAGATCGGTACCAACGGCCGGTACTATCGCTTGCGCCCCCGAATGATTCCTCTTTCGGGGAATGTCCGCCGGATTTACCTCAAGAGTCCGAACTTCGGAGTTAAGTTCGCGTGGGTCGGTAAAGTCGAGTTTATTTTGTGAAGTCTTGGAAGCGCTCGCACCGTCGTCTGTCTGGGCCGAAGTCAGCTTCGCGAAACTCAAATAGCCCATCGCCGCAATTGCGATCAGAAGCGCAATCGACGTGAAAATATTCTTAGCCTTTTTCATGAAATTATCCCCCTCCAGGATTTAGAATCAGATGTAAAGATTTTACGAGAAGGCGGCTACCGGACAGGAGCCCGCCCAAATTATGCCGCAAGTGTCACTAAATATCTGCTTGATTCTAAGACGATTACGTTTGCGAAGCAAGCGAAACCCGAATCGGCTAGCAATTTTCTATACTCCGGCGAGCATTTCGCGTATCTCGGCAAACCGCGGGACGGGTGTGACTATGCGGATTTGCTGGTTCGGGTGCAGAAATCAAGAAAGCCGCCCCGTAGAAGGGGCGGCTTACTTCCGAGAAGGATATCCTGTCTAGCTTTTTCTGAGCTCCGTAAGGACCTGTTTCGCGACTGCCTTGAGCGTGTCGAAAACGCCCGTGCCGTCCATCGCAACCGCTTCGAAAAACGGTTCGCCCTTTCTTTGAAGTTCGCCGACGAGATCCTGAGTCGGGGTAACGTTCGGAAGGTCCCGTTTATTCAGCTGTAGCACATACGGGATGTTCGCCAGCTCATAACCCTGGGTCTGTAAATTTTCTTCGAGGTTGTAGAGCGATTCGATATTGGCGTCCATACGCTCTTCCTGGCTATCGGCGACGAACACGACTCCATCGACACCCTTCAAAATCAACTTTCGCGATGCGTCGTAATAAACCTGTCCGGGAACCGTGTACAGATGGAACCGCGTTTTGAATCCGCGCACCGTCCCGAGCTCCAGCGGCATGAAATCGAAAAATAAGGTGCGGTCGGTTTCTGTCGCCAAACTGATAAGCTTGCCTTTGGCCTGCGGGGCAGTAGAGTCGTAGATGTACTGCAGGTTCGTCGTCTTGCCACACAAACCGGGACCGTAGTAAACGATCTTGCAGTTGATCTCACGTGATGCGTAATTGATAAAGGTCATAACTATTTTGGCTTTTGGATTTTGGCTTATTCGGATCAAGTCGTGGCAGTTTATCTGATCGAAAATCCAAAATCGAAAATCTATAATTAACTAAACAGGCTGTCGATGTCCTCGTCCGTGATCTCCGAGAACGCTGGGTTGTTATTCATCGTGAACACCGATTCGCGGATCGCTTCATCGAGAATAGAAGCGACTTCGTAACTAGCACGTTTTGCGCGGATCTTAACCAATCCGACTGTCGACCGTTTGTCGAACACCACGACAAGCAGGCTTCGGCCGATGATGCTGATAAAAATACTCTCACGTTCGCCTTCATGAACCACCGCGGGGAATGCCTCCTCGCCGATGAGATTTGCCATGCTGCTAGTAGCGGCGACGTTTCCGGCAGCGAGCGAAGAAAAGCTGGTCGTATCCATGTCCCCGATGTCGCCGTGAAAAGCTATCGTTTGCCCGTCGCGGTCGACCAGAAAGACGACGCGAGCGGCACACTCGACACAGAGCCTGGCAAGGACGGTTTTCATCCTCTGAAACTGCTGTTCGTGAATAATGAAAGGCGATTGTGCCATTTGATGATATCTCGCAGCTGAAAAGATTAGCTCGGTGTGGTTATCGGCGATTGAATTCGGTAATCGGGTAAGGCGGGTTTGCGACAAACCGCACTATCCAATCTAGCATAGGCAACGAAAGCCCTTCAAGTCTTTTTTTATCGAGGGCCGCAGGTAAATTCCAATACGCAAACGAGTTGCACCTAGAGCGGAATTTAGCTAAATTCCGATTTAGAAATGCGGAAAGTGCAAACAAACGGACTCGATCTGGTTGCGATCGGCGGCGGCACCGGCCTGTCGACCCTGCTTTCAGGCCTAAAAAAATACGTAGGCCTCCAAGCCGACGGCTTATCTGTAAAACGACTGTCAGCGATCGTCGCCGTCTCGGATGACGGCGGAAGCTCCGGACGACTACGCGATGAACTGCAGATGCCGCCACCCGGCGACATTCGTAACTGCATGGTCGCGCTTTCCGAGGACTCGCATCTGCTGGCCAGGCTTTTCCAGCACCGGTTTTCTGGCGACGGTGATCTGTCGGGACACAATTTTGGCAATCTATTTCTCGCCGCTCTGTCCGAAGTGACGGGGGATTTCGCCGAAGCAGTCCGACTGTCTTCGGAAATCCTAGCGAGCAAGGGGCACATCTTTCCGGCGACCGTCTCGGATGTACGGATCGCCGCCCGGCTTGCGGATGGTTCGGTCGTTCAGGGTGAAACCAATATCTCGAAGACCGGCGGGAGGATCGTGCGCCTATATCTCGAACCCGACAACTGCGAGCCGCATCCGGACGCGATCGCGGCTATTAATAACGCGGATCTCATCACCGTTGGGCCCGGCTCGCTTTATACGAGCATTCTGCCGCCGTTGCTCGTAAGCGGAGTAGTTAATGCGTTAGTGGCATCATCTGCTACGAGAGTATTTGTCTGTAATCTCATGACCCAGCCCGGTGAGACCGACGGGCTGACGGCCCGGCGGCATTTGGAGATCGTTCGCGATTACGCTCCCGGACTCGACTTCGATTACGTCGTCGTGAACAACCGCCCAATCTCGGAACTCCAGGCCCGTATCTATACGCGTGACGGGGCTGAGCAGATCGGTGTCCATGGCTCGATCGATTCGGAAACGATCGAGGGAGCGAAGGTTATCTCGACAAACCTGCTCGATGAAAGTGAGCTAGTAAGACACGACCCGGACAGGCTGGCTCGATGCGTGTTGGGATTGAAATAGCTGATGTCTTACTGAGCATCAAGGGCGGGGCGTGAGTTTTGCCTGCCGATTCAAAAAGCTTATCATTGCGATTGGCATTTGTTGTCGCTATTTCCGTTTATGGCAGATGTTCAGGAAGAGCATAAAAGGCTCGATGTTTTGATACTCGCTGCGGGTCTCGGCACCCGCATGCGCTCGGATCTCGCCAAAGTCCTCCACCGCCTCGACGGGCGTCCGCTCATCAATCACGTATCCAGGACCGCTGCGGCGCTCGCGCCGGAAAAGATCTATGTCGTGATCGGGCATCAGGGCGTAGATGTAAAATCGGCTGTACTGAGTGAGTTCGATTCCGACGACGCCGTTTTTGTCGAACAGAAACAGCAGCTCGGGACCGGCGATGCGGTAAACGCCGCTCGCGATCTACTTGCGAATCACGACTCGACTCTGCTTGTTCTATCCGGCGACGTTCCTCTTATCCGGCCGGAAACGCTCGCGGGACTGGTACAGCATCATCACGGACATCGAGGGAAAGGAGCGGCGTGCACGATACTCACCGTCAGACTAAAGGATCCGACCGGATACGGACGGATCGTCCGCGACGCAGAGGGCTTGTTTGAAAAGATAGTGGAGCAAAAGGACGCGGACGAGAACGAGCGCCAGATCACGGAGATCAACGCCGGCATTTATGCTTTCGACACGATCAAGCTGTTCGCCGCGTTGGAAAAAGTTCAAAATCATAACTCTCAAGGCGAATACTATCTAACGGATGTGCCGGCGTTGCTGCGAGGAGACGGAGAGGATGTAGCGATCTTCCAACACGGCGACGCGTACGAGGTCGAAGGGGTAAACAACCGGGCCCAACTCGCCGATCTCGAGCGTCTGCTGAATCGCAGGACAATCTCACGCCTGATGCTCGACCATGGGGTGACGTTCATTGATCCGAAGAGCGCATACGTCAGCGAACAGGCGCGGGTCGGGCGTGACACGGTTATCTATCCGAATGTAACGATCGAAGGCGCGACAGAGATAGGCGACGGCTGTACCGTTCACTCCGGAACGCGCATCACAAATTCACAGATCGGACATGGTGTGGAGATCCGCGACAATTGTCTGATACAGGATTCCGAGATCGGTAACAACTGCACAGTGGGGCCAATGGCGCACCTCCGCGGCAATGCGAAGATGCTGCCCGACGCTAAGGTCGGGAATTTTGTTGAGTTGAAAAGGACGACCCTCGGTGCGGGATCCAAGGCGAGCCATCTAACCTATCTTGGCGATGCGACGATCGGCGAGAATTCGAATATCGGCGCAGGCACGGTAACGTGTAACTACGACGGAAAGAACAAGAATGAAACGCATATCGGGGATAATGTGCGGATCGGTTCGGACACGATGCTCGTCGCGCCGGTGACGGTTGGGGATGGTGCGGTGACGGGTGCAGGAAGTGTTGTGACGAAGGATGTGGATGCCGACACATTGGTAGCGGGAGTTCCTGCACGAGTTATTAAGTCAGTAACAGCCAGCGACTAGAAGCTTTCTAGTGAAGAGACTGAGATGGATAACGAACCCGAAAAGCAATGGACACCGCTCCTTCCACTAGAAGGCAACCCGCTTCACAGTCAGGGGACGCTCGAATACTATGCGGCTGAGATACGTAGCGGCTCGACAAAATCGCTCGTGTTCGGCCTCTTGAGTATCTTCTGCTGTCCGCCGATATTCGCATATCTCGCGTATACGACGGCTGACGAGGTGATAACAAATATTGCGGTCTATGAGGTGGAGGAAGGCAGGCGAGCTATGGCTCAGGCCGCAAAGGCAATGGCGATCATCGGTATCGTGCTATGGGTCGTCGGAATAACATTTCGGATTATTATGGCGGCCGCAGGTGCTGAAAGTTAGCGGAAGGTCCGATAGGGGAAGCAGTAGTGTATGTGTGGAATTGTCGGATACGTTGGAAATAAACAGGTCGTGCCGTTGATCATCGACGGGCTGAGGAAACTTGAGTATCGCGGTTATGACTCCGCGGGCATTGCGGTTGTTGACGGCTCGAAGCATCTTGAAATGCGTCGCGCCGAAGGAAAGCTGCGAAATCTGGAGGAGTGCATTCGCTTGAATCCGCTCGACGGAAATTACGGGATCGGTCACACACGCTGGGCGACTCATGGGCGCCCGACCGAGGAGAACGCTCACCCGCATCGCGATCAATCGGGTAAGGTGGTGGTAGTACACAACGGCATCATCGAGAATTATTTGACGCTCAAAGAGCGCCTCGCCGCCGACGGTAGTGATTTCAAGACCGAGACGGATACCGAGGTCGTCGCCCATCTGATCGGACATTACAAAGACACTGAAAACCTTTCGCTTGAAGTAGCCGTCCGAAAAGCCGTCAAAGAACTGCGCGGAATTTTCGCCTTAGCGATAATCTCGGTCGATGAACCCGATACGGTAATCGCCGTACGCGAGGGTCCGCCCGTTGTCATCGGTCTCGGCGACGGCGAATTTTTCGTCGCTTCGGACATCCCCCCGATCCTTCAGCACACGCGCGACGTCTTTTTCCTGGGTGATCGCGAGATCGCCGTGCTGACAAAAGATTCGGTCCGCGTCACTGACTTTGACGGAAACGTAGTCGAGCCTGAGCAGCAAAGGATCACGTGGGACCCGATCATGGCGGAGAAGGGTGGGTTCAAGCATTTCATGCTGAAGGAAATTTACGAACAGCCACGTGCGGTTCGTGACACGGTACAGGGACGCGTCTCGCTCGACACCGGAAAGGTTTATCTCGACGAGATGAACATTGCCGAAGAGGATTTTCGATCGCTGACATCGATCAAGATCGCCGCCTGCGGAACCAGTTGGCATGCCGGGCACGCCGGTAAGTTCATGCTCGAAAAACTCGCGCGCGTACCCGTCGAGGTTGATTATGCGTCCGAGTTCCGGTATCGCGATCCGGTCCTGACGGAGAACGATCTGCTCATTGTTATTTCGCAGTCGGGCGAAACGGCAGACACCATCGCTGCGATGCGTGAAGCTAAACAGGCGGGCTGTAAGGTTCTCGCTATCTGCAACGTGCAAGGATCGATGATCCATCGCGAGGCAGACGGCACTATTCTGACCCATGCCGGGCCCGAGATCGGAGTTGCGTCGACGAAAGCCTTCACCTCGCAGATGGTCGCGCTCTACTTATTCGCTCTGTATCTCGGCGAGCTTCGCGGTACGATCTCGCCTGCCGAGGGCAAAAAGCTGATTCAGGATTTGGCGGAGCTTCCCCTAAAGATCGAACAGCTTTTAAACGATGCGGATTCGATCGAAGAATTGTCGAAAGAATTTTTCCGCGTTCAGGATTTCCTGTATCTCGGCCGCGGGATAAATTTTCCCGTCGCGCTGGAAGGAGCTCTGAAATTAAAGGAGATTAGCTACATTCACGCCGAGGGTTATCCGGCGGGCGAGATGAAACACGGCCCGAACGCGCTGATCGATGAGAAGCTGCCGGTCGTCGTCGTCAACACTCGCGAGCCCGGAAATGAATTGAGCGAATTGCGCTATGAGAAGACGCATTCGAACATCGTCGAGGTGAAGGCCCGCGACGGTATCGTGATCAGCGTGCTGACCGAGGGCGATCAGATGAGCTCGAAGGTTTCGAACCACGTTATCGAAGTTCCTGAAACTTCCGATCTGCTTGGTCCGATACTATCGGTCGTTCCGCTTCAGCTCTTGTCGTACCACATCGCAGTACGCCGCGGCTGCGATGTCGACCAGCCGAGAAATCTCGCGAAGTCGGTAACGGTGGAATGATGGAACGCCGGCATCCTGCCGGCCTTTATTTTTCCCGAAGATTTTGCCGGCAAGATGCCAGCGTTCCCTATGAAAGCAATCGTCGTCCACGAATACGGCGAGCCCGAAGTGATGAAGCTCGAAGACGTGCCGACGCCTGACCCGGGCGACGGACAGGTTCTCGTCAGGATCGAAGCCGCCGGCGTGAACCCCGTCGATACATATCTTCGATCGGGTAATCACGCACACGCTCCGAAACTTCCTTTTACGCCGGGAAAAGATGCGGCGGGTGTCGTCGAGAAGGTCGGTGATGGCGCTACGAAATTCAAACCGGGCGATCGAGTTTACACAGCTGGTTCGATCTCGGGAACATATGCGGAATTCTCGTTGTGTGAAGAAAAGCATCTTGGACCTCTTCCCGACAACATCACCTTTGAGCAAGGAGCTGGAATCTGGACGCCGTACGCGACGGCATACCGCGCGTTGTTTCAGAAAGCTGCCGCGAAAAAAGGCGAGACGGTCTTGATCCACGGTGCGTCAGGCGGTGTTGGCATCGCCGCGATCCAGTGGGCGAAGAACGCCGGGCTGAAGGTGATCGGTTCCGCAAGTTCGGATGAAGGAAAAAAGGTCGCCGCCGAGCAGGGTGCGGATCATGTTGTCGATCACACCGATGACGGGCACCTCGCGGAGGTCCGTTCGATCACAAACGATAATGGTGTCGACGTTATTATCGAAATGCTTGCGAATGTAAACCTTGCGAAAGACTTCGACGCGCTGGCGATATTCGGACGCATCACCGTAGTGGGCAATCGAGGAAGCCTCGACTTCAATCCTCGGCTGGCGATGGGGAAAGACGCAACCATATACGGCATGTCGCTGTTCAACGCACCGGCCAATGCCTTGACTGACATCCATCGCGCGATCTTTGAAGGACTGAGCGAGGGTTATCTAAAGCCCATCATTGGCGAATTGATTCCACTCACCGAAGCCGTACGAGCCCACCACCAGGTCATCGAGAACAAGGCATTCGGTAAGATCGTTTTAACGCCTTAGCCTGTCCCAAACGTCCAGAAAACATACGGACATTCTTTGCGAACTCGGCGGGCTTTGCGTGAGGTGGTTTTGTTTCACGCAAAGCTCGCCGAGTTTGCAAAGTTACTGGCACGTCCATTGCACCGCAGACACACCGAGTATCAAATTCAGACGGAGAGGAATTACAAAAATGAACGCAGTGAAATTATTGAAAGAAGATCATGACAAGGTGGACAAGCTCTTTCAGAAAGTAAAGGCGACACCGGACGACGACCACAAGGACTTGTTCGAACAGATCAAGGCCGAGCTCGATGTGCACACGCATATCGAAGAGACGATTTTCTATCCGAAGCTGAAAGAAGACGGCAACGAAGAAATCAAGGACATCGTGCTTGAGGGAATCGAAGAACATCGTCAGGCAAAGATGTTCCTGAAAGAGCTTGCCGCTCTTACAGATGACAGTGAAAAGTTTGACCCGAAGCTGAAGGTGCTTATGGAAGACATCTCACACCACGTGCAGGAAGAAGAAGGAAAGATGTTCCCGATGGTCGAAAAGCAATTCGACGAATCCGCACTCCAGGAACTCGGTCAGGAGATGGAGAAAGAAAAGAAAAACTTCGGGAAGTCACAGAAAGCAGCGAGCGGAAAATAGGGCTCGTTCATAAACGGTAAAAAGCGGAGCTCGCGATCAGGCAGGCTCCGCTTTTGTTATCTTCGATTCGTCGAGAGCGTCAAAGACTTGTAGCGCATATTTCACATTACCGAACGGGGCCGAGACTTGAACGCCCTGGATAACGTCGCGAACTTCCAATAAAGATTCCCGTGCGATCGCTATACCTTCTTCGCGAGCTTCCTCCTTGCTCTTGTCCGACGCGACCCGCATTCGCTCCAGTATCTCCGGCGTGACATTCACGCCGGGTACTTCATTGTGAAGAAACTCCGCATTACGAAAGCTCACGAGCGGCCAAATTCCGGCGACGATCGGGATCTTTACGTGCTCGATCTTCTTTAGAAACGAACGAAGCTGCTCGGTATCGAACACGGGCTGTGTGATCGCATATTCCGCACCAGCCTCGACTTTCCATTCAAAGCGCCGGAGCTCTTCCTCCATATTTACCGCGCCGGGGTTCACGCCAACTCCGATCGAGAACGCAGTCGGCTTGCCGATCGGGTTGTTGCCAATGTCTAGCCCGTGGTTGAGCTTGCTGACCATATTCGTGAGACCGATCGCATCGATGTCGAACACCGCGGTCGCGTCCGGATAGGGGCCCATCTTTGGCGGATCGCCCGTGATGATCAGCAGGTTGTGAAGCCCAAGAGCAGCAGCTCCAAGTAAGTCGGACATCATGCCAAGCAGATTTCGATCTCGGCAGCAATAGTGCAACACGGCTTCGATACCGATCTCGCGTTCGACAAGCACGGCTGTCGCCTGTGCGGACATCCGCGTCTGAGCACGCGGGCCGTCGGGAATATTCACGCCATCGACACCGGCGTCTTTCAGTAAACGGATCGAGTCCAGGGTCTTTTCCGCGTCACAGCCCTTTGGCGGCAGAACTTCGACTGACGTGACGAACTCGCCGCGGGCGATCTTCCGTCCCCACTTCGAGCGGTCCTCGGCCGGGACAACTTGTATGTCAACGGGGGTCAATTCGGCGATGTGAACACTTTGCTTTCTTGCCTCGCTAATCGATTGCCGCGGACTTACCGAGCGGAT
>JBBKXD010000175.1:0-10213 GCA_037969295.1 Pyrinomonadaceae bacterium
TCCCGAAACTCGCCGTAGTCGAGCAGGAGCGTCGCAACGTCGCGCCCGTCAAACGCACCGAGGAGCTCGCGCACCCCGATCGACGAATTCGTGCGGTAATACCTGGCCATGATTTCCGGCGCGCGTTTAATGTACTCGGTGAGAGAGTTGCCATAGACACTCGCCCTGCTTGCCGTCGTCAGCAATCGGACGCGGGCCGCGATGTAATCCGTTAGTGCTATATTCTCCGGCACGGATTCAACGCTACTGGCTGTGAGGCGGATCATCTCGCTGGAATTTAAACGATCAAGCAGGGTTTCCGTTTCGGCGTCGCCGAGCTTAAGACGACGACGCCAAAGCTTGCGATCCCATCTCCCGCTCGCGCTCCTCTGAATGTCATCGAGAAGCCGCAACACGTTTTCTTCGATTTCGGCCGTTCCGCACGCCGCCGAAAATAGATCATGAAAGCGGCGGGCGATCCGTCCGTCATATATCGAGTCCGCGTAGGCCTTCTCGACATCCGCAAAACTAGAGAGGTCGGCTCCTCCATCGGAGACATCCCGGATAAGCAGCCGCGTCAGCGATGCATTTCCGGAAAGCTGTGCCGCGATCAGATCGCGCGACTGTTCAGTGACAGACGTGCCACTTTCTCGCGCAAACATCTCGACAAGCGCGCCGGCTTCTTCAACCGCGAAGTTTTCGAGCCCGAGGCAATCGCAGTCCATCTGTCCGTGAAGAAAACGACGATGTCCCGAAACAACGAATCTGACACCGGCGTTTCCAAATACTCCTCTCAACTCAGCAAAAACCGTCGCACCGTTTTCGATATTCAGGAACTGCTGCGCGTCGTCGATCATCACGAAGGCGTGATCGCCATGCGCCGCGGCCCGGAGCGGAGCGCTTAGACAGGTGCGCAGGAATGCTCGCCCGTCCGCTGAGCTTCGGGCCGTCGCGATCAATTGATCGATCCATATACCACTGACCGAAAGCGACAGCTCCGCCAATTCGTCCAGTCCCGCAGCCGAGCGGACTATCGACGGATCATGGCGACGGAACGCGACCAATTGTCGAATGAATTCGTGGAGGAAATCTTCAGCGATCTCGCGTTGGTTAGCGTAGCTTTGGCGAACTTCGAAATAGAACGGGACAGTTTCGCGCTGCTCGTGAAACAGACGGTCGTACGTCTGTCGCAGCAACTCGGATGCGCCGGCGCCCGGTGTCGCAAGCAACAGCAACCCGTCGCTGCCCGCGTCGGACCCCGCATGCGCGATCAGGCGCCCGATCTCATCTTCGCGACCCGCAAAGTCCACCGCGGGCCGCTCGCCGATAATTTTTTCGTAATTCGATCCGGCCATCTAGTGAACGTTCTCGCTGAACGATTTGCCAAAGCCATCGTAGATACGAACATTATTTCGGCCATGGTTCTTTGCCTCGTACAAAGCGTGGTCGGCAGCGCCGATAATATCGTCCGGTGTGTCTACCTCGCTCGAGCACGATGCGATGCCAATGCTGACGGTGACCTTTCGTTTCGGAAACTCGGTATGTTCGATCCGTTGCCTGAGACGCTCTGCGATCGCCGCCGCTTCCGTAGATGTTGTCTGCGGCAGCAGGATCGCGAATTCCTCGCCTCCGTATCTGGCCGCGACGTCTGCCCCGCGCAGGATGTCTTGCAATACACTCGCGACGATCTTCAGCGCCGTGTCGCCGGCCGGATGCCCGAACGCGTCGTTGTACGATTTGAATTCGTCAACGTCGAGCATCATCACGCTCATAGGAAAACGATGACGCTTTGAACGCTGGATCTCTTCGATAAGCCGCTTTTCCAGATATCGTCGATTGAGAAGCCCGGTCATCGGGTCGGTGACCGAAAGCTGCTCGAATTCACCGGCCTTGTCCTTGAGGACCGCGCGATCGATCGCCACCGCGAGCTGCGGAGCGATCGCCTGCAGGAGCTCCAGATCACGCTCATCGAACGCCTCGCCGGTTATCTTGTCGGTGAAGTTCATGACACCGATGCGCCGCTCGCCGATAAGTATCGGATAGCTGATGAACGACTGGGTCTTGTACCGCCACGTCGACGGTGCGGCTTTAACTCCGATCCGCGTAATGTCCTCGACGACAACGGGACTGCCGTCCTCCAATACGAGGTCCGAGACGCGTTCGCCGATCCCCGGTTCGGTAAGTAGATTGATCCGCGCCCCGACCGAAGCTTTTGCGAGCAGGCCATGGGTCTCATCGTTGCGAAGCAGAAGCGAGGCACGTTCGGACTGGACCAATTCCGCCGACACCTGCGTCACGTGGGTCCAGAAATCGTCGGCGTCGATCCGTTTGAGACTCTCGTTGAATCTGCTCACGGCCCGGCCCAACCATTCGCGATTTGAAACCTCGCGCCTGAGCCTGAGGATCTCCAGCTGCGTTCCGATTCGACGACAGAAAAGAGCGACATCGCGTGATCGCGACTCGTCGATCTCTCCTTCAACACCGACCGCTCCGCGAATTTCACCGCCGACGACAGACGTAAACAAGTTGAGCGTTCGACTGGGTAGTTTATCGCCATCAATTACCCTTTCGAGCAGCTCAAGTGGGCGTTCCTGGTTTGACGCGTCGACGAGGCGCTGATTGTCCGCCGCGATCCCAATCTTTATCGGGGTTTCATGCAGGGTTCCCGTCGCCGCCACCGGAAGAAACTTATTCTCTTTACGCTCGAGCCAGACAAGTGACTTGAGCCCGAAGCTGGTTCCCATGAATTCGAGAGCCGAGCGGCATGCATCTTCGAATTGCATTTTCGACAGTCGTCCGTACAATCCACGCAGGGCGGCAGCTTCGGCCGAACGGTTTTTTAGCCCCGCCTGGGCGACCGGCTTCACAGCAGCGACAGTCTCGGCCTTAAATTTTTCGACCAGCTTCGTTATCTGTTCGGTTGGCGATTCACGATCAGGTTCGTCCGCTTTCTCCGGTTCGACTCGTGCCGTTTCGACGCGTGCCGGTTCGACTCGTGCCGTTTCGACGCGTGCTGGTTTTTCCAAATCGAGAATGTCTTCCGCTGCCGCGGCACGATACTTTGACAACTCGCCCGCCGCTTTGTCGATATTCGAGACCGAACCGGCGATCAGCACATTTTCAAAAAATTCGTTCGCTGGAAACTCCGTCCAATCTCCAGCAATGGCTCGGTCAGTCGCCTGCCGATACTGCTCGGCTTCGGTGAATGTTCTTCCGATGATCGCGACGAAACTCTTGCCGCGGTCGGTGACCGGGACTGCCTTGCATGTCAGGCCGGCGTAGCACCGGTACTCGAACGCCTCGCCGGAGCGCGTATTTCGGAATGCGAGGCCGCAGTACTCTGCGCATTTGGGCCGGAAGTCAGGCGAAGCGGTCAGAGCCGCGCACAAAGAGTTGTTGTTCGAGACCGAAACTTCGTGCGAGTTCTCGTCCAGAACAACTAGAGCAACGCCGTTCTCCTCGGCGATCCGGTCCAGCTTTTTTTGTTTTTTAGCAGCCTTTGGGCTCATCAAAATCGAATACGGCTCGACCATTCAAGCCTCAATTTCGCCTAGTCTCCGATCGTTCCTGGTTTTACGTCTGTGCATTAATAGACGCAATCTCCGGGCGATTTCACGAAAAAAACATGGGATTTGAGGATTATGTCATAGACGGCGAACAAGCCGGAGCCCGGAAGTGGCTGCGCCGCTCCGTTTGCTAAAAAGTATGTCTTTTTTCGCAAATACATTGACGGATATCCCCTGACTTCTATAAACAGCTTGTAACCCGCGACAGCGTGCAACAGTTCAATGCAGTTTTGTCTCGATCAATTGCATATCGTTCGCCAAACCAGGCGTTATTACAAGCGTTATGCCTCTGGCACGTTGATTGTTGATGGGAATAGGGCAGCAATAAATTTCAGATATTTTTTTTGGAGGTAAATTTTCATGATCAACGAATACGAAGGCAAAAAACCGATGAAGAACGATGCGACATTTGATTCGACGACGGCGTCCAGCAGTGATGTCATCTCGACGCTCAACGGTTTGATCGAGACTTGCAAGGATGGACAGAACGGATTTAAGGAAGCAGCCGAAGGCGTCGAGCGTTCGGACCTGAAATCGCTCTTTTACGAATTCTCGCAGCAGCGGTCTCAGTTTGCGGGTGAATTGCAATCACTCGTTCAGGGGCTCGGCGGCGATCCGGAAAACTCCGGCAGCATGACGGCGGCCATTCATCGCGGTTGGATCAACATCAAGTCGGCTGTAACCGGCAAGGACGAGGGTGCGATCCTCAGCGAATGCGAACGCGGCGAGGACTCGGCAAAGAGCTCGTACAAGGATGCGCTTGAAAAAGCACTTCCGGCGAATATCGCAGAAACGGTTCAGAAGCAATACACGGCGGTCCAGGCTGCCCATGATCGCATCAAGGCACTCCGCGACGCGGCTAATAACGAAACGACTGATAAGTCGAAACCGGCATCAACAAGCTACTAATAGTCACATTCATATCGGCTTGTTGAACGAAGAGGCTCGCGAATTTCGCGAGCCTCTTTTTTGTCAGAACCGGGAGCGGTAGCGACCGGGTTACCCTCATTGACTCAATCCTGGCGGGTTATCCGGTCGCTACGGCTCCCGGTTCTAACTCATGTCTCCCGCGCCGATCGCGCCCATGCCGGCGTTGTGTTCGATATTTGGATGCTCGGGGTTGATGCGGATGCACGCGGCGAAATGGCGCGGTTTGATCTCGGCAAGCGCCGGGACGATGCGTTTGCAGTCGTCGATCGCGAACGCACATCGGGTGTGAAAGTGACAGCCCGGCGGCGGATTTATCGGCGAAGGAACATCGCCGGTGAGAATGATGCGTTCGCGGGTCGCTTCTATCTCCGGATCGGGAACGGGCACCGCCGAGATCAGAGCTTTCGAATAAGGCATTAGCGGTTCGGCGTAGATATCTTTCCCGTCCGCCAGTTCGACGATCTTTCCGAGATACATCACGGCGACGCGATCCGACAAGTGTCGAACCGCACGAAGATCGTGCGAGATGAAAAGGTACGTCAGGCCCTTTTCGGCCTGCAGACGCTCCATCAGGTTCATGATCTGCGCCTGGATCGAAACGTCGAGCGCTGAGATCGGCTCATCCGCGACGATGAACTCCGGATCGACGGCGAGTGCGCGTGCGATACCGATACGCTGTCGCTGGCCGCCGGAAAATTCGTGCGGATAGCGTTTGATAAACCGGCGGCTGAGGCCGACAGTTTCCATCAAATCTTCTACTTTCGCATTCACTGACTTCCCGTTCGCCAACCCGAATGTGCGGATCGGCTCGCCGATGATATTTCCGACCGTCATCCGCGGATTCAATGAAGCGTACGGATCCTGAAATATCATCTGTAAATGTTTGCGCTGCTCGCGCATCGCCGATTTCGGGAGATGGGCCAGATCTTTTCCGTTGAAGAGAACACGCCCGCCGGTCGGTTCGGTCAGCCGCAGGATCGCTTTCCCGAGCGTCGATTTCCCACAGCCCGATTCGCCCACAAGGCCAAGTGTCTCGCCCCTTCGAATATCAAATGTCACACCGTCGACGGCTTTGACGCTCTTTGCCTCGCGGAAAAGACCGCCGCCGATGCGGTAATAAACCTCCAGATCTATCAACGAGATAAGCGCATCTTTCGACACCTCGTCCTTATGCAGTTCTGTCTTCTGAAGCGAAAGGCTTGCTTCGCCTCGGTCCAGATCGAGGACGGAAGCCGCGCCGCAAAATTTGCATTTAACGAGCCGCTGGCCGTCATCGACGTCCAGATTTGCAGCGCATTTTGGGCAGGAAAGATGTTGGATCATAGAAATTTTTAGCTGACCGGCGGCTCTATCGTGACCTTAGATTCGACATCGTAATTAACGGTCATATTCTTGAGCGTGCCGTTCGTGTACTCGACGTAGATCTTCATCGGCAAGCCTGTGTCTTGTCCTATCCAGATCTTCGAAGTGAACGGATAATTTCCTGCCGGCGTGACGTTTCCATAGCTGTACGCGAGAGCAGGTTTGCCGTCGACAGTTTCTTCGCCCTCAAACTTGACGTCCGTAAGCGTCTTCAAACCTTCTTCCGTAAATGAATCGCGAAGCGTCGGGATGGACGTATTCGTGGCCGGCATCTTAGTCCACTTGCCGTTAAGATTCATGTACGACTCCGTGCCGATCCAGATCATCTCCATGCCCGCGCCTGTACCGCCAAGGTATTTCACGTGGTAACGATCCGGGGCGAAATATTCGACCTGCGATTTGATCTCGGTCTGGCCAAAGCCTTCCATCCTTGCCGTGAAGAAAGGAAGGTCGATGAATTTTTTCGATGCCGCCATAACGTCCGCCTTTGGATCGGAGCCGCCCGTTGCCGTGGCTCCTTTCGATCCGCCGGTTAGCGAGCCCGGTAGCTTGCAGCCGATCACGACGAAAAGGAAGATCAAAATTACAGGGCTGATTCTTTTCATTTGTTAACCTTTGCTGCCGTCGTTCGCGGATTTGGTCTTCGAATCCTCGTAAACCTCCTTCGCAAAATGACACAGCGAATGGTGACCTTCATTTACCTGCACGAACGGCGGAAAGTCGGTCCGACATATCTCTTCCGCGCGATAGCAGCGTTCGGCAAACGAGCAGCCCGGCGGAAGATGCGCGACGTCGGGCGGCAGGCCCGGAATCTGATAAAGCTCTTTTCCCTGTTCGTGTGCCGGGTCCGGCACGCTCTTGAGCAAACCTTTTGTGTAAGGGTTTGCCGGTGTCGCGAACAACTCGCGCGTCGGTGCTTGCTCGAACACCTTTCCGGCGTACATGACGATGATCTTGTCCGTCATGCCGGCGACCACGCCGAGGTCGTGGGTGATGAGAATTACGCTCGTCCCCATCCGTTTCTTAAGATCTTTTATCAGCTCGAGTATCTGCGCCTGGATCGTCACATCGAGAGCCGTAGTCGGCTCGTCGGCGATCAAAAGTTCGGGATCGCATGAGAGCGCCATCGCGATCATCACACGCTGACGCATGCCGCCGGAGAATTCATGAGGATAATTGTCAATGCGCTCGTGCGCTTCGGGAATGCCGACGGTCTCGAGCATCTTGACCGCGTGATCGTACGCCTGTTTCTTCGTATGGCCGAGATGCAGCCGCGTCACTTCCGTGAGCTGCGTCGAGATCTTGAGGAAGGGATTGAGCGATGTCATCGGGTCCTGAAAGATCATCGCCATGCGCTTCCCACGAATTTTTCTAACGTCGTCGATCGGCAGCGCGCGAACATCGGTCCCGTCGAATATGATGTCGCCCGCGACGATCTTTCCGGGCGGCTCCGGTATCAGACGCATGAGCGAAAGATTTGTCACCGATTTACCTGATCCCGACTCGCCAACGACTCCGAGCGTCTCGCCTTTCTTGAGCTCAAACGAGATCCCATCGACAGCCTTGACGATGCCGTCTTCGGTGTGAAAATAGGTCCTCAGATCGGTGACCGATAAAATTGTGCCGTTACCGTTTGTCATATGGAACGCCGCCATCCTGGCGGCATAATGGGCCGGCAAGATGCCGGCGTTCCTTTCTAAAACTTCCGCGTCTGCGGATCGAGCGCGTCGCGCAGACCATCACCCAAAAAATTTAGCGAGAATAAAGTTAATGCCATCGTCACGCCCGGGAAAATTAGCTGCCACGGAAATATCGAGATGTTTTTAATTCCGTCAGCCGCGAGGCTGCCCCAACTCGCGTACGGCGCTTGTACTCCCATTCCGAGGAAGGACAGGAACGCCTCACTCAACATAATACTCGGCACCGTAAGAGTGGCGTACACGATTACCGGCCCGAGCGCGTTCGGAACCAGATGGCGAAAAATTATGCCGAATGTCGAGACGCCCAGAGCCTTGGCGGCTAAAACGAATTCTTCGTTCTTCAGCGAAAGGATCTGGCCCCGGACGACCCGGGCCATCGTCAGCCACGAAATAAGGCCCAGTGAAAAGAACAGAAGGAAGATCTGTGAGAGCCCTTGATTTCCGGCCCCACCGAATGTTTCGGAGAGCTGAGCAATGAAGGCCGGCGTGTTGGGTCCGCCAAAGATGGACAGCAGAACGATCACGATCAGGATATACGGTATCGCGTAGATCATGTCGACGATCCGCATCATGATGTTGTCGATACGGCCCCCGAGATAGCCGGCGATCGCGCCGTATGAGACGCCGACCAGCAGAGACACGAGCGTTGAGATAAGGCCGACCATAAGCGAGATACGCCCACCTTGAAGCACACGCGCGAAGAGATCGCGGCCGGCCTCGTCGGTTCCCATCGGATGCTGCAGAGAGGGTGGGAACGAGTGGACGAGATCCCCTTCATCGACCTGTGACGGGACGTAATCCGCGGTGATGCCGGTAGTCAACCGCATCACTATCGGGCCGATAGCGACCAGAAGGATCATCAATGCGAGTACGATCATGCCGAAAACGGCGAGCCGGTTTTTCAGCAGCCGTCGCCACGCGTCCCGCCAAAGCGATGTACCCTTTATTTGTTCAGTCTTCTCCACCATTCGATTATTCGTAGCGTATTCTCGGATCGAGCACACCGTACGCGATATCCACCAACAGGTTAGCGATCATTATCAATATCGAAAGAAACGCGACGATGCCGAGGATGAGAGGCTCGTCCCGATTCAGAACTGCCTGGATAAAAATATTGCCAAGTCCGGGTATCGCGAATACCTTTTCGACGACGACCGTGCCCGCGAGCAGTGAGGCGAGCGCCGGCCCGGTAAACGATACAACCGGAACGATGCCGCCGCGGAGAGCATGCTTGAGCAGTACGGTTGTTTCGTTCAGTCCCTTTGCACGCGCCGTGCGAATATAATCGGACCGCATGACCTCGAGCATCCCGGCCCGCGTCAGACGCGCAATATACGCCATGTAAATCGCCGATAGCGTCAGGACAGGAAGAACGAGGTGCGAAGGGCCACCCCAGCGCGCCGGCGGCAGCCAATAAAGGCCAAGAGCAAAGACGAGCACAAGTATCGGCCCAAGTACGAAGTTTGGCACCGAGAGCCCGAGCATCGCAGTCGCCATCGAACCGTAATCGAACATCGAGTTTTGCTTCAGCGCGGCGACAATGCCCGCAGACAAACCAACGATAAGCGCCACTAGATAAGCAAGAAAACCGATCGTCGCCGAGTAAGGAAGGTGACGCCAGATAATATCATTGACGGACTCGCCCTGATACTTTAGCGACGACCCAAAATCGCCTTGCACCACGTTGCCCATCATTATCAGATACTGCTGATACCACGGCTTGTCGAGTCCGTACTTTCGCCTGATATTCGCTTCGATGGCGGGTGGCAGCGTTTTCTCACTTGAATAGAAATTGCCCGGTGCAGCACGGATCAACACCCAAGTCATCGTCACGACGAGCAACGCCATCGGGACAATTATCAGCAGTCTTCGAAGTATGAAACTGAGCATTCCCTATTTCGCGGCCCGAGCAATTTCTTCGGCCTTTTTCTCCTCGGTGAACCTGATCTGCGTACCCATGATTCGCGCGATATGTTGATCGACCCACGGATCGCTCTCTTTCATAATATTGTCGACGTTTCGATCCCACTTCGCCGGATCCTTTTCGAGATAGACAAACTTCCACGCATGGAGCGTCCCGGGATTCGGATACATTCCTTTGACGTACGGCTTCTTGATCCAGTTCGTCGCCTGTGTTTGCAGCGGAATCACCGGCTGATCCTGGATCATCATGAACTCGGCCCGGGCGAGTAGTTCGAATCGCTTCATCTCGTCGAGCTCTGCGTTCGCCTCGTCGAGAAGCTTGTCGTATTTCGGATCGAACCAGCCCGTCGAGCTGTCGTTCTTTTCGCCGTAGAAAAGGTTCAGGAACGTGAAGGGATCCATGTAATCGCCGACCCAACCGGCCCGTGCAACTCCGCTGAACTCGAGTTTCTTTCGGTACGTGAGGAACGTCTTCCACTCCATGTTTTTCAACGGAATCGTAACGCCTAAATTCTGCTTCCACTGGGCCTGGATGAACTCGGCCGTAGCCTTATTACTTTCCGAAGTGTTATACAGAAGTTCGACCTGAGCGGTGGGAAAATTTGGAGCCGAGTACCGGTCCCCGGACTGCTGTACGGGGAATCCGGCTTCGGTCAGAAGCTTTCGCGCCGCTACCGGATCAAAAATGCGAGCCTTCCATTGGTCAAGCGTCAAGCCTTTCTTCTTGAGCTCCTCGGTATAGATTTTCGTTCG
>JBBKXD010000176.1:0-5500 GCA_037969295.1 Pyrinomonadaceae bacterium
GTGTGATCGAGCAGCATGATCATCATCACAACGCCGCGGAGAAAGTCGATCGAGTAGATGCGTTCCTTCAGTTTTTGATCGTCCATACGTCTTTGCCCAACTGTCATGTAATGCCGGACCTGCGAATTTTGTTAGCCTACTGACCACTGACTACTGACCACTGAACCACTACTTATAAGCGATGGCCGCACTCGCCGGACCAGCGAGATGTATGACCTCGGTTCGTGTGAATCCAACCTCGCGGCACCATCGGTCGAAGTCGGCACCGGTAAAATCAAAAGCATCGCCGAACTCGACCAGCATGTTCAAAGACATCATCATTCCGAACGCGTTCTCGCGTCGGGGGTCGTCGATGATGTTCTCGACGACGGCAAACGCGCCGCCTTCGGGCAGTGCGTCGTACGCCGAGCGTATGAGATGCATTTTCTTTTCGAGGTTCCAGTCGTGAAGGATCATTCCCATCGTTACGACATCGGCCGGCGGGATCGGATCGCTAAAGAAATCGATCGGCTCGGCTTTGACACGTTCCAACAATCCGGCTTCGGCGATCTTGCGTCTAGCAATGTCCGTCGCCGGCGGAAGATCGGTCGACGTGCACGACATGTGCCGATTATTTTTTGCGACAAGCATCGACAGCAGGCCGGTCGCACCGCCGACATCCGTCAGCGTTTTGTAATTTGAAAAATCAAACTTTTCGGCGAACGCCTGAAAGTTTCCGGCCGAGATGCCGGCCATCGCGTCCATAAATTGCTCGAGCCGTTCGGGCTGGCTATAGAGTTCCTCAAAAACCCCTTTGCCGCCATGCTTCGTTTCGTTCTGGGCCTTACCGGTTTTGAGCGCTTCGACGAGATCGCCCCAGTACGGATAAAGACGATCGTTCGCCATTTCGAGAAAGCCGCCCATAAACATCGGGCTGTTTCTATCAAGAAACGCTCCGGTCTCTGCAGTGTTACGATACTTTGCTTCGGGGCCGTCGCCATCGCGCTCGAGGAAACTCAGTGCGACGAGGGTGTCGAAGAAATCGGGATCCGAGCGCGGATGAAGCTCCAGCGCATCGCGCAATTGCGCTCCGGTCTTCGCACCCGTGCCGAGTTCAGTGAACAAGCCGAGCTTAACGGCCGAAAGCAAAACCTTGGCCGGCCAGAACGCCATGCCGACTTCCATTATCCTTGCGGGCGATAGAGCACTCATATCCGTTGCAGTCATAATTTTTGATACCTCAGAAAGACACGCGTATTTTATTGGCGATTCCTACAATGGACCAAAGGGATGCGCCGGCTTTGCCGCCCGATGAGCGGAAAGGCTCTGCCTTTCCGGCGAACCATACATTATCTTTAGCGGCTATGCCGCCGTCGGAGGCGGAGCCTCCACAAAAATTAGAGCACCCGAACGGAAAGGCAGAGCCTTTCCGCCCATCGGCGGGCGGAGCCCAAAGAAACATCCTCGTATCTAACGAGCGATGGCTGCATTTAATCCTTCATTGGATAGCCTGCGATTCGGGTACCTCTTAAGTACCTTTCGAAACGCGTCCACCGCATCGGTCTTTCGTCCGGCCGCGAGAAACATCTCACCGGCGGCTTCCCATGCCGGTTTCACGATAGCCGGCGGTCCGTATTCAAAGACAAGCCGGTCTTCATTCGCGGCCGCGGTGACGATGTCTCGAAGCGCTTCATCGCGACCTCCCGATGCAAACCGGATCGCGGCGTCGAGGATTTGTTCCATCACGACCGCCGTGTCGAGATCGGACTGTGAAACCACCGAGTATCGGCTGGATGCTGTGGAGCCGTCCGATTTCGACGCCTTTCCTGCAGCATTGCGTTCGCGCATCGATTCAAGCACGCGTCGAGCTTCGGCCAGATCGTTCCGTCGCACGTATTCAAGCCCGATCGCCATGTCGTGATTGGAAAACGCGTTGAACGATCTCATCCCGGACGCGTCGACCGGCAGCATCATCGATGCCGGACCTTTCCCTCGTGCTTCAACAAGCATCGTTGCGCGACACATGGCGAGGTGACTTCGGGTATAGGGCGATGAATTTGTCTTCGCGTCTTCCTCGATAATGGCTAGCAGCTTTGCCGCGTCTTCATCACGCCCGATCTGAAGGTACGCATGCTGAAGCCAATGCAGTGGGTGATATCCGCCCGTTCCTTCGTCGCGGGCGGTTTTCATCGCCGCAGTATTCGATACGATCGAATCTTCCCACAACCCGAGAGCAAAAAAGATATGCGACGGCATGTGCTGAGCGTGCGATGCGCTACGTGCGACTGTTCCATAAGCCCGGGCGGCGCGAAGTCCGAGCGGCGCGTGAACAGGATCGTCATACGAATGGATCAGGTAGTGAAGTGCTCCCGGATGGTGCGGATTTTTCTGGTAGATCGCCTCGGCGGCGGCCGCCGCCTTCATGTAATTTTCGGTGTTGCGGACGGTTCCCGTCAGGCCAAGCACTGACAATGCGTAGAACGCCTGGGCCTCGAGATCGTCCGGAAAGCGTTTTGTCAGCTCGGCCATCGCGTTCGAGTAAGCCGCGGCGACTTGGCGCTCGTCACCATCTCCGTAAAGCTTTTCCACGGCGTCGAGATACATCTTTTCACGCTCGGTGCGAGCCTTTGCCCGCCGTTCGGCAGCCGTCGGCGCGAGCCGTGCAAGGACGGCGAGTGCCGCACCGCGATCCTGTTCACCCCATATTCGATGGTCGTACGTCATCGCTTCGCCCCAGTATGCAAGGGCAAAATCAGGAGCGATGCGGGATGCTTCCTGAAAAGCGCTCCTGGCGCGAGCGAATTCGAAACTGTGAAGCAGCAGCACGCCCTCGATGAAAGATTTCTGCGCCGCAGCCGGAGCCGAGGTCGGAAAATCTATCTTTCCAAGGTCGACCGGACCGGTAGTTTTTGCGGAGCCGCCATCGTGATGTTGGGCGAAGAGCGGAGCGGCGAGAAGTACGAGCGCGAGAATAAGTGCTATGCGACGCATTTTAGAAAACTCCATCCAGATTCAAGACTCTTAAGACGCCCGTATTCTACCATTCTGCTCCGAGAGTGGCAGGCGCTCTTGAAAAGCCTTGCGGCTTGCCGCTCTATTTGCCGAGGAGCCTTGCGGCTTGCCGCTCTATTTGCGGAAAAGCTCTGCTTTTCCGGTCATCGACCCTATAAGGCTGGTGCGGCTTGCCGCTCATCTCACTATGTTTCAAATCTCCAGAGACAATCCTGCATTCTATCTAACCTCCGTTGCTCAACGGCGACTCCCGGTTTTTCAAACCGACAAAGTAAAAAAGATCGTCGCGAATGCGTTTGACGAAGCCAGGAAGTCAGGCGGCATCATGATATTCGCATACGTGATAATGCCCGATCATACACATCTCTTGACCGACAACTCTCGAAAGATGGCTGACGTGCTTCGATTCATGAATGGTATATCCGCACGAAGGGTGATCGACTACCTCAAGTCTAATGGCTATGAAGATTCACTTTCAAAGCTACGGATCCAGGAACGCGAAGACCGGCAGAAGTATTCGCTTTACGAACATCACCCGAATGCCATGCGAATTACGGGTGAAGATGCGTTCATGCAGAAGGTGAACTACATTCACTTGAATCCGGTCCGTGCCGGTCTGGTGAAACTTCCGGATGAATATCTTTATTCGAGTGCGCGACAGTGGCACCGAAGGCCTCTTGATGACGAACCGCTAGTTGTTGATCTAAAGGAGATCAAATGGCGACGGGGCGGAAAAGCGGAGCTTTTCCGCAAATAGACGGGCAGAGCCCGAAGTCGGAAATGAAGCTTACCCGAAGTCGGAAATGAATCCCTTGCAAAGCCGATTAGATATTTCCAGCCCACTCGGCGGTGACGCGGGCCATTTCATCGAATACATCTTCGCTGCTTGTGCGCGTTCGTTTGAGGATCTTGAAGCTATGATCTGCAGTGTCGAGAAGATGAAGTGTGGCGCGGTCGCCGAGAGTCTCTATGGTTGGCTCGAGCAGATCGAGCTCGCCAAGCGCGTCGCGCGTTCCGCTAAGAAATAACATCGGAACCGTGACGTTGCTCAGATGCTCGGCACGTTTAGTATCGGGTGCTCCGGCGGGATGAAGCGGAAACGCGAAGGGCACGAGTCCCGATACGCCTTCGAGCGGTTCTTGCGACGCGGCTGTCGTCGTCATCCGGCCGCTGAACGAATGTCCGCCGGCGAGTATCGGAAGATCGGGCGCAGCCTCTTTCGCGGCTTTCACTGCCGACCTTATCGTCGCAATGCAAACCGGATTAGGATCGCGCCCGCGCTTGTTTTCGGAGTATGGAAAGTTGTATCGAAACGTCGCGATCTTTTGCGTAGCGAGATGCTGGGCGATCGTCTGCAGCAACGGCGAGCGCATATTCGACGACGCTCCGTGGCCTAGCACGAGCAGATGCGTCGCGTCATCCGGCCGCATCAACAGGGCAGAGACTTCGCCCTTTGAGGATGTGGCGAGGAATTTACTTTCGATCACCACCGATCTCCCTATCCAACGCCCAACCGAGATTTCGTCCAGTCTTCTCCAACAGGGCATTGTTCGGACCTGGCTGGACGTAGTAAAGCCGGATCAGTTTTGGATTCTCTTCCACCGAGCCGTCGTTAGAAAAACATTCCAAGGTGTCTATCGCACCATTCTCGACGAACAAGAGAAATCCCACACCATGCGGGTTCCCTTCTACGTCTCCATACACATCCCCAACAACAATGCGACTCTTTCGTTCGAGTCGAGGCAAATCGCCAGGAATCTGAAATGTCGTGAAGAATCCGACAGCGGTATTTTCACGTTCCGAAACCGTTGCCAGCGCGAATTGATCTCTCAAAATTCCAAGCTCTGGATCATCACCCGCTAGCAGAAACTCCATTGCTTGAGATTCGATTTCGAACATCCGATTACGCCTCAAACTTCTTCTTCAACCCTTGCCAAACCTCGCTGTACTCGTGCTGCAGCTCGGCGCAGTCCATGGCGAACTTTGTTGGTCGGATGATGTAGCGCGATTCGAACATGAACGCTAGCGTACCCGAAAGTTTTTGTGGTTTCAGTGAAGCGTTCGATGCTTTCTCGAATGCGTCGAGATCGGGACCATGCGCCGACATCTGGTTGTGCAGCGATCCGCCGCCGGGGACGAATCCTTCTTCCTTTGCGTCGTACGCGCCGTAGATCAAGCCCATGTATTCGCTCATCACGTTGCGGTGATACCACGGCGGGCGGAACGTGTCTTCGGCGACGAGCCAGCGATCCGGGAAGATGACGAAGTCGCAATTCGCGACGCCCGCTTCACTCGAAGGCGATGTCAGCACCGTGAAGATCGACGGGTCGGGATGATCGAACGAGATCGAACCGATCGTGTTGAATCGGCGAAGATCATACTTGTATGGCGCGTAGTTGCCGTGCCATGCGACTACGTCAAGCGGCGAATGATCGGTCTCGCATGCCCACAGATTTCCACCAAACTTTGCGACGATCTCGCACTTCGTATCTTTGTCTTCATACCACGC
>JBBKXD010000177.1:0-3552 GCA_037969295.1 Pyrinomonadaceae bacterium
TCAGGCTGTGCCGAGATCGGGGCGATCCTCGGCGGGGCCGGTCATGATGAACAGATAGCTCTGCGCGACTATGGAATGAACCTCGGCATCGCGTTTCAGTTGGCGGACGATCTGCTTGATTTTACGGCCGACGAACGGGCGTTGGGGAAGGCCGCCGGCGCGGACCTCGTCGAGGGAAAGATCACACTTCCTCTTATTTTGCTTCAGGAAAGTGATCCGGGTTTGCGACAACAACTTGAACGGGTGATGTACGACGGCGTTTACGATGACCTCACTCGTACGTCGATCTCAGCGAAATTAGCAGAGAATGGCACGCTAAATTCCATTCGCGAAATCGCACACTCCTTTGCGGTCGCCGCCAGAAAAAATCTTGATATTTTACCGGAAACAGAGTATCGTCTTGCTCTGGATGAGATTCCGAACTTTGTCATAGACCGAAACAATTAAAAAAAGTTCCGCCGCGAAGATCCAGCCGGTAGATTTCAAGTAATTCCTGAACTCTTTCCATAATGCTCGACGAAAACCTTATAGCAACACTTGAACAAAGTCTCCGTCAGACGCGCAATGCTCAAAGCCGTTTGATGGCAAGGCTGCGCGAGGTTGAGGTTGAATCCGAACACTTGAGGGAAGAGATCACGGCGCTCGAAAACAGTGCGGCGCAAACCGAATCTGCGATCGACAGCCTGCTGGTCACGATGCGTTCGGGCAACCGGACCCTGAATATCGGAAAGACTCTTCGCATCGAGGACGATTACGATCGTCGTCCGGAGTCGTCGCAGAGAAGAAGCCAGAAGAGTCAACCGGTATCAAGTTACCGGCCCGCGAACTCCGTAGCGTACATCAACCAGAACCGCGGAGGTGTTCCGTCACGGACGAACAACATTGAACCGATCAGCCACCGCTTTTCGGACAGGACGATCACTCAGGCATGCACACTGCTTTTACGTGAAGCCGGCAAGCCGCTTCACGTAAACGAGCTTTATAACCTGCTCGTCGCCGGCGGGATGGAATTCAAGGGCAATAACCCCACGATCTCCGTTGCTGTTTCCCTTAACCGAAATCGTCGATTTCGGAAAGTCGATCCCGGAACATTCGATCTCGTAATGCGCGAAGCCAGCCGCGACCAGGTTGCGTCCTAAAGTCTTTTGTTTCCAATCGACTTCACAGTCTTCCTGTACTATAATTTCTCAGCCCGATACGTCGTCCCTCAGAGGTACCGAGCGTATTCGTTTGTCGTGTCCTGTTCCAAAATTACGGAGCTATTATTAAATGAAAAGTTTTCTGATCACTGTGGCCCTGGTTGGGATTGCCGTCTGCGCGGCGGGAAGTGCATCTGCCCAGAAGGTGCGTCTGCGAGGCGAGATCACACCGGTTTGTTCGCAGGTGAGATCTACTACCGGATGGAAATTTGCCGATCTTTTCGGTGATGGCAACATAGCGGTACTTGGTAGCTACGGATGCAACGGTGTGTTCATTTTCGACGTGTCGAATCCGGACGCCCCTCAACTTAGCAACTGGTATAATCCCTCACCCCAGCAGCAGTTTCTGGAGGCGATAGTTATCGGGAACCGCGGATACTTCGGCAGCGGCATCGGGAATGACGGCGTTCATATCGTAGACCTGACAAATCCTTCGAGTCCGGTATTGCTAGGGAAAGTGAACACTACAACCGGTGGTGGCTACAACACGATCCATGAAATGATGGTTTTTGATCAGGGGGGAGTTAGATATCTTCTCGAGAATTCCAACAGTACGGCCAACCAGAACTTAAGGATTATTGATATTACTAATCCTGCTCAGCCGGTGTTGAAAAGGGACTTCCCATCCGGTACCGGCGGTTGGATACACGCGATGCATATTCGCGGAAACCGCGCATATTTTTCAGCCTTCAATAGCTCGAAAGTCGATATCTACGACATAGCGAATCTTGCGGGTCAGGCTCCGACCCTTTTAGGTTCCGTTGCGGTTGGCAGCACTACAAATCACAGCTCGTGGACGAACGAAACAGGGGAATACCTCTACTCGGCTCGCGAAACCTCAAACGGTGACATTCGCGTTTACGATGTCCGCAACCCGGCGCAGCCCCTACTCATAAAGAGCATTAAAGCGCTCGATCTAAACATTAACGCCATTACTCCGCACAACCCGGTCGTGATGGGCAACCGGCTTTATGTGGCGTGGTATCAGGCAGGGACGCAGGTATTCGACATAACTGACCCGACCACTCCGGTCAGGGTCGGCCAGTATGACAGCTACCAAGCGGAATTTGCGCCAAACGAAGAGGAGCTACGGATATTGGAGGGCTCGGAGCCGTGGGATATCGTTTGTGGTTCAGCCAATTTTAGTAATGCTTTGCCAACCACGTACGGTGGAAACTGGGCCGTCTATCCATTCCTCGGCGAGGACCGAGTGCTGATGGGCGATCTGACATCAGGCTTGTTGATCGTCGATGCGAGTCATGTGACTCAAAACAACAAAAACATCGTCTCCGATTTCGACGGTGATGGCAGGACAGACTTCTCCGTTTTCCGTCCGGCGACTGGCGACTGGTTTGTCGAGAATAGCTCGAACGGCTCGCAATCGACTCTTAACTGGGGTCTGCCCGGCGACATTATCACGCCCGGCGATTATGACGGCGACGGCAAAACTGACAATGCGATCTTTCGCCCGAGCACTGGCGTCTGGTGGTTTGTCATGAGCTCAAACGGGTCGCGTCCGGCGATACAGTTC
Organism: Pyrinomonadaceae bacterium; assembly: GCA_037969295.1. GTDB lineage: Bacteria > Acidobacteriota > Blastocatellia > Pyrinomonadales > Pyrinomonadaceae > OLB17. Next base: position 2,731 of record JBBKXD010000177.1, read on the forward strand.
GGATTGAATGGTGATATTCCGGTGCCTGCTGACTACGACGCCGATGGCAAGACCGATATTGCGGTGTGGCGGCCATCGAACGGCGTCTGGTATATCAATCAAAGCACCCGGGGTGTCCGTATTGTTAAATGGGGCGGAGCCGGCGATAAGGTCTTCACCGGCGACTACGAAGGCGACGGAAAGGCGGATCTTGCTGTCTGGCGACCTTCGAACGGCGTCTGGTACATATTGCAGAGTTCGTCGAGCATCCCGCTGTACTATGCATTCGGAACTAATGGGGACAAACCGATGTTTGCGGATTTCGATGGCGATGGCCGATCTGATCTCGCCATCTATCGGCCTTCGAACGGTGTCTGGTACGGCGTCAATTCTATTAACGGTGCCTTTACCGCCTATCAGTTTGGGATTGCCGAAGACGTGCCGGTTCCGGCCGATTACGATGGTGACGGAAAATGCGACATCGCGGTCTTCCGTCCCAGCAGTAACGTCTGGTATCGCCTGAACAGCGGAAGCGGCGGTTTTGACGTTAGGGAATTTGGTACCGCGGGCGACCGTCCTTCGCCCTCATCGGTGCATCCTCAGTAATTAGATCAGCCAAAACTTATATCTAACCAGACCCAAAGTTAAGCAAGCTTGACTTTGGGTCTTTTGTTTTTATGATTGCTGTATGAAATTGCGTCTGACGGTGAACACCGGCACGCTCGCCGGACGAGTCTACGAGCTCGAGAGCGGCTTTCTGACGATCGGTCGCGGCGAAAACTGCAGTGTTCGTTTCGACCCCCGAAGCGAGCGGATCGCCTCAAAACAACATGCCTTTATCGA
>JBBKXD010000178.1:0-3496 GCA_037969295.1 Pyrinomonadaceae bacterium
GCAGCATGGCCACGGTTCGCACACACCCGAAAAGCGCGTGATCCTGCTCGAAGACGGTCTTGGAAAGATCGACCATCCGGTCTCGACAAAAAATGCCGAAGCGCAAAAGTTCTTCAATCAGGGATTGGCGTATCTTTTCGCTTTTAACCACGACGAAGGCGTCGCGTCGTTCACACGCGCGGCCGAACTTGATCCGGAGCTTGCGATTGCCCACTGGGGTGCGTCGTTGGGACTCGGGGCGAATTATAACGATCCAGGGAACACAGAGCGCTTTTCTCAGGCGTATGTCTCTCTTCAGAAAGCGCTGGAGCTGGCTCCGAAGGCGAGTGAAGCGGAGCGTGCCTATATCAACGCATTAGCGAAGCGCTATTCGAAGGACCCAGATGCCGATAAGGCCAAGCTTGCGAGCGATTACCGGATGGCGATGGCAGAGCTTGTAAAGCGATATCCGGACGATCTCGATGCCGCCACGCTGTACGCCGAGAGCATGATGAATCTGCGACCGTGGCAGCTCTGGTCACTGGATGGAAAGCCGGCCGAAGGAACGCTTGAGATCCTCGAGGTTCTCGAAGGTGTATTGAAACGCAACCCGCACCATACAGGGGCCAACCACTATTACATCCACGCGATCGAAGCGGGCCCGAACCCGGAGCGCGGCACAGCCGCCGCGATGCGTCTCTCGGGGCTTGCGCCAAACGCGGGCCATCTGGTCCACATGCCGTCGCATATCTATCTGCGGACGGGCGATTGGGCCGAGTCCGTAAAGAGCAACGATCTGGCGATCATCGCCGATCGAAACTACATCGCGAAAAGCGGCGCCGCCGGCATCTACCCGCTGATGTATTACAACCACAACATTCATATGCTTGCATCGTCGCACGCGGCGCACGGCAGCTACGCTGGCGCGATCAAGGCGGCACGCGAGCTCGCGACGAACGTCGGTCCGAACGTCGCGGCTATGCCGATGCTCGAGATGTTCATGCCCTATCCGCTTGTGACGCTGGTGAGATTTCACAAGTGGGATGAAGTGATGAAATATCCGCAGCCGGATTCGAGGATGTTGATCACGACTGGCGTTTGGTACGCCGCACGGGGTCTCGCACTTGCCGATGGCCGTAAGCCGGCCGAGGCAGAACGGGAACTTGCCGCATTGCGTGCTGTCGTTCAAAAGATCCCGGCAGAGGCCACTCTCGGCAATAGTTCCGCACACGGTGTGATGAAGGTCGCTGATGAACTGCTTGCGGGCGAGATCGCGCTTGCAAAAGGCGATACGGCGAACGGCATCGCCGCCCTTCGACGTGCCGTTGCCGCCGAAGGTCTTGTCAATTATAACGAGCCGCCGGACTGGGATCTGCCCGTACGCGAATGGCTCGGACGGGCGCTTCTTCGCGACGGACAGTACGCCGAGGCGGAGAAGACGTATCGCGAAGAGATCAAGCGCAACCCGCGCAACGGACGGGCGCTCTTCGGTCTCGCCGAAGCTCTGGACAAACAGGGAAAGGGGACGTCCGCCGATCTCGTGCGTCGTGAGTTTGCGGCAGCCTGGTCGGGATCCGATACAAAGCTGACTGTCGAAGGCCTCTACGGGAAGAAGTGATGAGAAGTCAGAATTCAGAATTCAGTAGTCAGAAGGCAGAAGTCAGAAGGCAGAAGTCAGACGCGGGGGCAAGCCCGCCTTCCGGACCTGCGAATGCACTAACATTGAGTAGTCCCGGTTGATCTAGCGCTTCAAGCGCCAACAACATTCGCAGGTTCGGAAGGCGGGCTTGCCCCCGCTCTTCTTAAGCCCAAGCTAAAAAATTCCGCCTACCTGCTCATCACTTCAAACGCCTGCAGCCGATTCCCCTCGGCCGAGTAAAGCAGGCCAGCCGTCTCATCCGCCACAAATTGCGCGTCCGGATCCGACGCGAGAACGAATCGCGAGTCGAGGCCGGTGTGAACATTAACGCCGACGAGGCCTCGCCGGTCGAACGGTTTCGGCAGATCCGTGTAGAAGTACATGTAGTTCGCCCGAAGCTCTGCGAGACGTTTGCGGCGTAGAAGATAACTCGAAAGTTTTTCAACCTGTCGGACGGGATCGAGACGGTCGAGAACGCTCTCGCGAACTTCACCACGCGAGGGCGTCGCACGGTCGACGATGCCGCCAGTAATACGCCCGCGAATTCCCGACGGCGTTATTATCTGGAAATCGCCGATACGACTTGCGACATTCGGCAAACGCCCGATCGAACCATAGGAATAAATTCGCCGCGTGACGTAGTTTCGCGCCGAATTACTCGCCAACGTCGTCAGATCGAACGAACCGAAGCGCGACTTTAAACCCGACCAGCGGAACGAATTTGCCGTACTGGCGAGACTCAACCCGCCGCGTGCAAGACCAATAGCCGACGTCGCTAGACCGCCGTAGCGAAAGTAGAGGGCGGTTGCCCGAAGCGCGATCCCGGCGATGATGCGAAACGCGCCGCGTGCAGGCGGTTTGTGACGAACCCTCCACATTTCGGATATGGGAGAGCGGAACGCGGAATGTGAATAAAACTCCCCTCCTGGATAGGAGGGGTGCCGAGGCTTTGCGAGGCGGGGTGGTTGATTAGAGGACTCAGATTTTGTTTGATCCACCACCCCGTCAGCCGAAGCGGCTGCCACCCCTCCTATCCAGGAGGGGAGCTCTGAGTTCCGGAAGCTTGCATTCCTGACCTCGGCTGAAGGATTCACGAATTCCGCACTCCGCGTTCCGCGTTCCGCAATTCCGAAGGCGGCGATCTCATCTCTTCCGCCGACCACGGCATCACCTCGTTCGTTTATCAGAACGAACTGAGCCTTATCGATCTTGTGCTCGACGCGCTCCATGCGTTTTCCTGTCTTTGCATCGATAGACATCAGGTCGTCGCGGTCGGCTATCAAGATCGTACTCCTATCCGAAAAAACAAAATTCGTCAGGCCTTTGTCCGCTCCCTTGAAACGCCAGATCGTTTTCCCGTTCCGCGTGTCGATCGCCGAAACGCCGTACGGCCCTTTCGACTCGGTCTCGCCGTCCTTTAGACGAGTAAACTGTCCGCCCGTTCGCACAAAGAGCGTCGAGTCGATGAGCGCCATCTCGGCGCAATTGCCGAGGTCGTCAGCTTTCCACTCAACATTTCCGGTGCGGCGATTCACGGCACGAATGCGCCCGCGGCCCGATATATAAATTCGCGTGTCGTCGAAAACCGGATCGGCTTCGGTCAACGCGAGGCCGTCCTCATTGATCTTGAATTTCTCGCGTTCTTTTTCTTTGCCGTTTCGCGCGTCATAGCTGGTCGAGCCCTCATAGAAAAGAAACAGGCGCCCGTCGAGGATGAGCGGAGAGCGATAATTGTCGAGTGTGTAAGCGATCTCGCCGAGATTCTCTCCGAATCGCGATGGCATCATCTCGATCTCGCCGTCAAATTCTTTTTTCCAAAGCTCGTCGCCCGTCGAGAGCTGGAGAACATGGACGATCGGTTTTCGTTTCAGACGCCCG
>JBBKXD010000179.1:0-29768 GCA_037969295.1 Pyrinomonadaceae bacterium
TCCAATGCGTCCAGCACATCCAGTTTCGTGAGTGCCATCGAATCAAAGCCGTTAAGTTCGGCTGCATAACGGGTCGCGACCGCGTCGAACCATCCACAGCGACGCGGGCGTTTCGTCACGGATCCATACTCGTTTCCGCGCTGACGGATCAGATTCGCCATGTCCTCTTCCGCATCGAGCATCTCGGTCGGAAACGGACCCTCGCCGACACGCGTCGCGTATGTTCTAACGATACCGAGAACGCCTGTGATATGGTGCGGCGGGATTCCGGCACCGACCGACGCTCCGCCCGCGGTTGGATTTGATGAAGTCACGTAGGGATAGGTTCCGTGATCGACATCGAGCAGCGTTGCCTGCGCACCTTCGAGCAAAATTCTCTTTTTTTGTTTCCGGGCCTCGGCAAGAAAATGCGACGTCTCGCAAACGAACGGACGCAACCTCTCGACTAGCGGTGCGATCTCTTCGTAAATATCGTCAGCCCGCAGCGGCTGTTGGCCGAACAGAACAATGATCCGATTTGCTTCTTCGAGGTTGCGCTCGATGCGAAGCTTCAACAGTTCGGGCGACATCGAATCCGCAACTCGAATCCCGCGTCGTCCCGCTTTGTCTTCGTACGCCGGGCCGATACCGCGCAAGGTCGTGCCGATCTTTTCATTTCCGAGCCGCTCCTCCGATGTATGATCGAGCGCACGATGGTACGGCATTATCAAATGTGCGCGCGACGAAACTTTGAGCCGTTCGGGCGTAACGGAAATTCCCTTCTCGGTCATCTGGTCGATCTCTTCAAAGAACGCCTTCGGATCGATGACCATTCCATTTCCGAGAACACACGTCGAATCTTCGTGAATGATGCCGGATGGCAGTAGACGGAGTACGAACGCTTTATCACCTACGTAGACGCTGTGCCCCGCGTTATGCCCGCCCTGGTATCGCGCGACGATATCAAAACGGTCGGCAAGCAGATCGACAACTTTTCCTTTGCCTTCGTCGCCCCACTGGGCGCCGATTATTACAATAATCATTGAATTAACAGTTGATAATTGACAGTTGATAATTGAAAAACTGGGTCTAGTGTCTCACTTTTCTCGTAGTTCTGAGAATGGCTGTCAGCAGCTTGACGATCTCCCGACAGTCGCTCAATAACGACTCGGCCTCTTTCTCGGTGAGATACTCTGAGTCGCGCAGTAGTCTTATCCAGTACTCCGTCTCGACCGATTCTTTCAGCGCGATTGACAATTTGCTTATGAAGTCGGGCCGCGACTGCGCTTGGCCGGCCTCAGTTACATTTGCGCCGATCGAGGTACCAGACCGAAGAAGCTGCTTTGAAAGGACGAATTCCCTCTTAGCGACTGAAAGATACTTGAAAACGTTTACGCTACGAAGGGCAAACGCGTATGATTTGTCCTTCACTATATTCTTCCTGGGGCTATCCATATCACCTCTCCATTTGCCAGTGAATTCTCCCCAAGAGACGAATTATCAACTATCAATTATCAACTATCAACTACCAATCAGCGACCCGCAGTCCATTCGTAAAGCTCCACATATTTTCTCGCCGCGTTCTCCCAGGAGTTATCAACGGACATCCCGTTTCTCTGGATCCTTCGCCACGTCGGGTGATCGGCGTACGCGAATAATGCCTCGTAAATCCTCTCCAAGAACCTGTCAGCGCTGTACGGACCGAACTTAAAACCGTTACCGGTGCCGTTAACGGCATCGAAATTTTGCACCGTGTCGTCGAGCCCGCCTACGGCTCTGACGATCGGCACAGTCCCGTATCGCAATGAGTACATCTGATTCAAACCGCAGGGCTCGAATTTCGAAGGCATCATGAACATGTCGGCACCCGCCTCTATCTTGTGTGCAAGGGACTCGCTGTACCCACGATAAACGCCCACCTGCCGGGGGGCAAAATCACGCAGCGATTGCCAAAAATCTTCATAACGCTGCTCGCCTGATCCGAGCGAGATGATATACGCTCCGGTTCCAAGAACCTCGCCGGCGACCTGCATCATCAGATCGATTCCCTTCTGCGCCGTCAGCCGGGTGATATTCGCGAGAATCGGACGGTCCAGATCTACCGGAAGCGAAAAGGCGTCGAGAAGCTCGCGTTTGCATTCACGTTTACCCGATAGATCGTCGATGTTGTAATGTTCGGGAAGCTCAGGATCTGTAGCCGGGTTCCAGACTTCATAATCGACGCCGTTCGTAATGCCGATCAAACGGCTCGCACGCTGCCGCGTCAGCCATTCGAGGCCGTAGCCGTTCTCGGATGTCTGTATCTCTTGCGCGTATCGTCGCGAGACCGTCGAAAGCGTGTCCGACGTTTCGAGACCAGCCTTCATCGCAGATGCATGGCCATTAGATGAAAACGCGTTTCGGGCAAGATCAGAACCAAAACCCATATCCCAGAGTTGGCTCATCCCAAAAACGCCCTGATACGCCATATTATGGATCGAGAAGACGGTGCGAGTATTTCGCCAGTATGGGTCGCTTCGACGAGTGGCCGCGAGTTCGACAGCGGCAAAGCCGCAGTGCCAGTCGTTCAAGTGAACTATGTCCGGCGGTGGGCCGATCCGTTTTAGAAGAACCAGCGCGGCATGATTGAAAAATGCGAACCGTTCGTAATCTTCAGCGTAACCGTAGATAGAATCCCGATGGAAAAACGAGGGAGCGTCTATCAAAAATGTCGGTGACCCATTTGCTTCGCTGTAGAAGGCTTTAGCCGCGTAGACACGGCCGCGCCAATCGACGTTTAGATCGTCGACAGCGGTGTTCCAAAGAAACTCGCGTTTCGTCTGCCAATAGCATGGCGTGACGAGCACGGAGTCAACGCCAACGGCTTTCAATGCCTTCGGCAAAGCTCCGGCAACGTCGCCCAGACCGCCTGTCTTCGAGTAGGGGACCGCTTCAGCTGAAATTACGGCTACACGCATGAGTCGTGAATAGTGAATCGTGAATCGTGAATCGTAAAAAGTGATCGTAAACAGTAAATCGTGAATAGGAAGTCGCAGTAAACACAACCTCTATTCACGATTCACTATTTACTATTCACTGATCTTAGGTCTGCATGCTCGCCAAAAACTCGGCGTTCGTCTGTGTCTTGCTGAGGCGTTCAAGCACAACTTCCATTTGCTCGACAGGCGACAGCGGATTGAGTACCCGACGCATAACCCAAATACGGTTGAGATCTTCCTTGCCGATGAGCAACTCTTCCTTTCGCGTGCCGGAACGCTGCAGATCGATCGCCGGATACAATCTCTTGTCAGACAATCTGCGGTCGAGATAGATCTCGGAGTTACCGGTTCCCTTGAACTCTTCAAAAATGACGTCGTCCATTCGAGATCCGGTATCGATCAACGCCGTAGCGATGATCGTCAGCGAGCCGCCTTCCTCAATATTGCGAGCCGCACCGAAGAAACGCTTCGGTCGCTGCAACGCATTCGAATCGATACCACCGGAAAGGATCTTGCCCGAAGGCGGGACCACCGCGTTATGGGCGCGTGCGAGACGCGTGATCGAATCGAGCAAGATCACTACGTCACGTTTGTGCTCTACGAGTCGTTTCGCTTTCTCGATTACCATGTCAGCGACCTGAACGTGGCGAGTGGGCGGCTCGTCGAACGTCGACGAGATGACTTCGCCCTTCACCGTCCGCTGCATGTCCGTCACCTCTTCGGGACGTTCATCGATCAGCAAGACTATCAGCGTCGTTTCCGGATGATTCTCCGTTACGGAATTTGCGATCATCTGCAGCAGCATCGTCTTACCGGTTCGTGGTGGCGCGACAATTACGGCACGCTGCCCTTTACCGATCGGCGTTACAAGATCCATGACCCGGGCCGCGATGTTCTCCGTCCCGATCTCCATCTTGAGTTGTTCATCCGGATATAGCGGGGTCAGGTTGTCGAAGAAAACTTTTTCGCGAGATTGTTCTGGTGCCTCGAAGTTGATCGCCTCGACCTTAATGAGCGCAAAGTACCGTTCGCCTTCTTTCGGTGGACGAATTTGTCCTGACACTGTATCGCCTGTTCGAAGATCAAATTTGCGGATCTGGGACGGACTAACGTAAATGTCGTCGGGGCCCGGTAAGTAGTTGTATTCGGGTGCTCGTAAAAAACCGAATCCGTCAGGTAAAGTTTCGAGTACGCCCTCTGAAAAGATCAGTCCGCTCTTCTCCGTCTGTGCGGCAAGCACTTTGAAGATCAGCTCTTGCTTTCGCAGGCCGCTTGCACCTTCGATACCCATCTCCTTTGCGATCTGCGTCAGTTCGCTGATCGACATATCTTTGAGTTCGGATATGTTCAAAAGATCCGAGCCCGCGTTACCAGAGTTCGCGGGTTTGCCATCCGTTTTTGGTTGCTCGGTCTCTTCTCCGTTAACCATCTCCGCGCCTTCGGGGGTCTCACCGTCGGGCCTTGCCGACTGTGCCCTACCGCGTGATGTTGTTTTTGTGGTTGCCATTGTTTTTTCCGTTTGATGTGGAATTCAGAAGCGTTGATTCGCGCTCAGAGGTTTGGGTTGTTCAAAGATTAAAGCCTTCAAAATGCTTTGAGTTTAAAGGTGGAGATTATTTTGTATGGATAAGCCCTGTAGTATAAAAATGCGCCTTGAGAAGCCTCAAGAACCCTCGAGTTTTCGGGATAACTAGATTATTACTACAATAAAACGAATAAAGCAAATAATATTTCGGAATTTTCTTCAGCTTTTACCTGATCGCGGCCGCGATCGTCGACCAAATTAGGTCCCGCCCTTTTCCGGTCTGCGATGAGTACGGAATCACCTTACTTCCAGGCATTTCGGTCTCAATTATGCGGATCTGCTTACCGACCTCGTTCGAAGAGACCTTGTCGGCCTTTGTGGCGACAACGACGTGCCTTTTCTCATTAAAAATGAGCCACTCGTGTAGCTGCAGATCAAGCTGCGAAGGCTTATGCCGCGAGTCGACGAGCTGTATACAAAGTGCGAGCTCTGCCCTGTCTGACAGGTACTCTTCGGCCATCCTGCCCCAGTCCGCCCTCATGGACTTTGAGACTTTAGCAAATCCGTAACCTGGAAGATCTACAAAATAGAACTCATCGTTAATGAGAAAGTAGTTGATACTCTGCGTCCGTCCCGGCGTGTTGGAAGTACGAGCCAGGCCTTTCCGCTGCAAGAGCGAATTGAGCAGCGACGATTTTCCGACATTTGACCGGCCGAGAAAAGCGATCTCGCGCCGGCCGTCGCTTGGCCAATGCACGCGCTCAAAAGCGCTCTTTATAAATTCTGCCGAAATTATTTTCACTTAGAGTAATTGGACGGTTAACCATTTGGTTACCTGTATTCTACAAGAAAAGCTGTTGCTTTCGCTCGCAAACGGTGTGATTATGTGAGTCAGACAAGTTAGGTCGTTCCTTCGCCCACAGCTATCACCCACTTCTCAAGAAAAGAACCAGACTCTTCCTCACAGACAACAGGAGGTCACAATGTCGCCAATTACGGGTTATCGCTCACGGCTTTATCGCTCCTTCGTATCCCAAAAATCCCGAACACAGTTTGTCGTTGCAGTATTGCTCCTGACCATCGGAGGGCTGTCTTCGACTATCTTCCGCTCCGCTGCGCAGGAAGTAAAAGATCCCGATCAAAAAGGGAGGGATAAGATTCTCAATTTCGATATTCGCGCAAACGGCGGGGAAGAGTTGGCCAGAACGATCCAAAAATACTCGGGCGGCCGCGACAATTTTTCCGCCGAAATTATGACGATGGCTCGCCAACGAGCCGAGGCCATAAACGGCTCACTCGCTCAGATGAGAAAAAGAGATCCGTCGACGGAGGTCACTTTGTCACCTTTGACGGGAGCGGTCGAGGTGTTGCGCAGCTCAAAGACTTTGACTGGGCCTTCATTTGGCCAAGATGCGAAAAATATAGGTCTTGCTTTTCTGAGCGCGAATAAAGAATTTTACGGGATCGACGACGACGACATCGCGAATCTCCACTACAATGGCGAGAGCATCAATGAATTTAGCGGATTGCGTCTCGCGATCTTTGAACAGGTTGTACATGGACGTCTCGTTTTTCAGGGCGATTGTAAACTGAGCCTTGACCGAGACGGACGCATAATACAATCACTCAGTAATCTCGCGCCTTACGCGAGCAGGCGAGCTTTGACACGAGAGCGTTTGATCTCGCCCGAAGAAGCTCTGGTTCATACGATGAAGTCGGTTGGTGTCTTGCTGGACACCGGAACGATGGCCGTCGTCAAGGAATCTGAAGGCCTGGACACCGAGATCACGGTCGCTGACAAACGCATCGCGGGAAAGGTGACGAGCAAGATCGTTTACTTTCCGGTTGCGCCTGGGTTAATAATTCCGGCGTGGTCGCTAACGATCTTTGGCGACAAAGCAGATTGGTACGCACTGGTCGATGCGAGCGATGGAACGTTGTTATGGCGTAAGAACATTCGCTCGGACGTCTCCACCCATCAGGCTCGATTTCGCGTCTATGTGCAGGCTGATGGTTCGACGCCGGCGGACAGTCCGTCACCGCTATCACCGTCTACGTTGGTTCCGGGGTTTCAACCAGCGGGAATCGCTCCTTCCATCGTCAGCATGCTGACCGTTCAGAATATTGTCGCTAGCCCGAACGGCTGGATCGACGATTGTCCTGGCGGCGTCTGCACCGCCAACGAAACTCAAACGCTGGGCAACAACGCCCTGGTTTGCGTCGACCGTACGTCGGGCGCGTCAAACGTCTGCGATACCGTTGCTCCATCGAATCTCGATGGAAACGGCAGACCTACCGGAAACCCGGATGCGAGCGCTCGAAATCGAGACTTTCTGGGCACGGCGCCGCGCGATTTTGAAACGACTTTCTTACCCGCGCCGCAGGGCGGCAATCCAGAGGCAGGTCAAACTTCCACTGCTGGCGGGGCAGCGGGAACTACATTCCTTCGCGCCTCTGCGACACAGATGTTCTATGCCACCAACTGGTATCACGACAAACTGTATGCATTCGGCTTCACGCCGGCATCGCGAAACTTTCAGGTTAACAACTTTGGCGGCGGCGGCACTGGTAACGACCGCGTGCTGGTTGACGTGCAGGATGGGCAATCGGTGAATAACGCCAATTTCTCGACTCCGCCGGACGGCACCTCGGGACGCGCTCAGATGTTCAATTTCACCGGCCCAACGATCGACCGCGACGGCGGACTTGATTCCGAAATACTCATTCACGAGCTCACGCACGGCACAAGCAATCGTCTGGTCGGCAACGGCTCGGGCCTCGTTTGGCAGGTGGGCGGCGGTATGGGCGAAGGCTGGAGCGATTTCTACGCACTTTCGCTTTTGAACAACACGAATGCCGACAATCCGAATCTCGGTTATGCCTCGGGCGCTTACGCGACGTACAAGTTAGCTGGTCTCGCTTACACCGATAACTACACTTACGGCATCCGCCGCTTCCCATATCATACAGTCAACACGGTTAACCCGATGACGTGGGCCGATGTCGACGACGTCACCAACAACCTCTCGGGCGGAATTGCACCGTCGTCTCTGACTTTCAACAACAACGGCGCAATGGAAGTGCATAACTCCGCGGAGATCTGGGCGCTGACACTATGGGAGGTCCGCAGCCGGATTATCGCGGACCCAGCCGGAGCAAATGGCGACGTGCCAACTGGTAACAATACGACACTATCTATCGTCACTGACGCGATGCGTTTGTTTACGCCAAACAATCCGAGCTTCGTGCAGGGGCGAGACGCCCTCGTCGACGCCGACTGTGCGGCAAACGCCGCGTGTCCCAATGAAGTTTCGATCTGGGGTGGATTTGCGGACCGTGGTCTTGGCTACGGCGCGATCGCTCCGCTTGGTTACATGTTTGCGCCGGTGTCGCCTCACATGGGCGTCGGCGAATCGTTCGCGTCGCCGAACCTGGATATCAATACCGTCACGATCAATGATACTGGTGGAAACAATTCGGGCGGGATAGACCCAGACGAAACTGTTCGACTGGTCATAAATGTCAAAAACCCATGGCGCGGCGCGGCGCGAAGCGTGGCTAGCGCGACCGCCACTCTAACGACTTCGACCCCCGGGGCGAGCGTCCTCCAGGGCTCGACAACCTATCCGGCGATCGCGGCGGCGGGAAATGCAAATCCAAGCGGACCGTTTCTGGTCCTGAAGGCACCGGCAGGCTCAGCTTGCGGATCGTCGATCGATCTTACATTGACACTCACTAGCACCCTCGGCGTCGTGTCGCAAAATTTCAAGCTACGTCTTGGGGTGGCGGGCGGCACACTCGCGCCTGTTACATACACGAAAGACACCACGCCCGATCTGCCTATTCCCGACAACGCGCCCCGCGGCGTCGGCGATACGCTCATCATCTCGGACGATTACGAAATTGCCGATTTGAATTTCAGAATGGACAGCTTGATACACACTTGGAGCGGGGACATTGTTGCGATGCTGAAAGCACCAAATGGTTATGGCACAAGCCTCATTTCATGGACCGGTCGCAGCGCAAGTGGGACCGCCAACAGCGGTGACAACTTCATCAATACCGTGATCGACGATACAGCGGCCGCACCAAATGACCTCCTAAACACGACCGCCGCCGCCGCTCCGTTCACGAGATCCTGGTTACCAGCCTTCAACGCACCGAGTTGGACTTTGATCGGCTTGCCGTCGGTCGATCCGGTCGGTCAACTGAGTCGTCTCAACGGATCGAGCACACTCGGAACCTGGAACTTAAGAGTTTCCGACCAGGTTGGCGGGGATGTTGGCACTTTGAATCAATGGTCGCTGATCGTTACACCTAGGGCATTCACGTGTACTCCGTTTGTTCCGACCGCTGCACACGTCTCGATTTCAGGACGCGTTCTTGACTCGAATCTGCAAGGCGTCTTCAAGGCCAGGGTCACGGTCCTCGGTCAGAACGGTATGACCCAAAACACTCTCACGAATGCGTTCGGCTTCTTCCGGATCGAAGACCTGGCGGCGGGCCAGAGTTACCTTATTGAGGTGAGCTCGAAGCGGTTCATATACGCCCCACGCGTCGTGAATGCTGTTGAGGACGTTACGGACGTCGACTTTACGCCAATCCCGTAAGTGAAATAAAAGAACGGATATGCAAAAACCGCCCGGACACGCAGGCGGTTTTTGTTTTTCGTCAGTCAATTAGTCGACAGAGGGAGCGAGGTCTGTCGGTGGAGCATCGGTGCTCCAAAGATGCGGCGTTTCAAGGACGTCTTCGACTTTGTCGGGTTCGATGGCAAATTTCAATACCTCATCGATCATGTCGACGGTGTGAATAGTAAGGTCCTCGCGAACCTCTTCCGGTATATCGGCGAGGTCTTTTTCATTTTCTTTCGAAAGGATGAGGGTCTTCAGGCCGAATCGATGCGCCGCAAGAAGCTTCTCTTTTACCCCGCCGATCGGCAAAATCTTTCCGCGCAGCGTTATCTCACCCGTCATCGCGACGTCGTGACGCGCTCGTTTCCTCGTAAGTGCCGAGACCATCGCAGTCGCGATCGTGATCCCAGCGCTCGGGCCGTCCTTCGGTATCGCGCCTTCCGGCACATGGATATGCAGGTCCTTCTCCCGAAAATCTTTTGGATCGATACCGAGTTCTTCAGCACGCGAACGAACACATGTCAGAGCAGCTCGGGCTGATTCCTGCATCACTTCGCCGAGCTTGCCCGTAAGTGTCACTTCGCCTTTGCCTGCGACGAGCGTCGCTTCGACCTGCAGAACATCGCCGCCAACCTCGGTCCAGGCCAATCCGTTGACCAAGCCGATCTCACTTTTGCGGGCGATGTCTTGCTTGCGAAAACGAATCGTGCCGAGCAACTCCCTTACTTTTTCGGCGTCGATGACCACTCGAAACTCGTCCTTCTCGTCGGCCAGAACATACTTTCGAGCGATCTTCCGCAGACACGAACCGATCTCGCGCTCGAGATTTCGAACGCCGGCTTCGCGGGTATAATGCCGTATTGTTTCCAGAATTCCGTCATCAGTAAATTTAACCTTTTCAGGATCGATCCCGTTGTGCTCGCACTGCTTCGCAATCAAATGACGTTTTGCGATCTCAAGCTTCTCGCGTTCCGTGTAGCCCGAGAGATTCAGAATCTCAAGCCGATCCTGCAGCGCCGGCGGAATGGTGTGAAGCACGTTCGCCGTCGCGATAAAAAAGACATTGGAAAGATCGTAATCGACGTCGAGATAATGATCGCGAAACGTATGGTTCTGTTCCGGGTCCAGGACTTCAAGCAGCGCCGATGACGGGTCGCCGCGGAAGTCGCGTCCGAGCTTATCGACCTCGTCGAGCAGAATCACAGGGTTGATCGTCCCGGCACGCTTCATCAGTTGGACGATCTGTCCGGGCAAAGCACCGATGTACGTCCGTCGATGCCCGCGGATCTCCGCCTCGTCATGCACACCGCCGAGCGCGAGGCGAACGAATTTGCGTCCCGTCGCACGAGCGATGGATTTTCCCAGCGAAGTTTTACCGACGCCCGGAGCTCCAACAAAACAGAGAATCGTTCCCTTCGGATTGTTGACCAATTGCCGGACGGCAAGAAATTCGAGGATTCGCTCCTTGATCTTGTCGAGTCCGTGGTGATCTTCGTTCAGGGTTTTTTCGGCTTCGCCGAGATCGTTCAATTCATCAGACCGGTCTTTCCACGGTACGTTGATCAGCCAGTCGAGGTAGGTTCGCGATACCGTACTCTCGGCGGACATCGGCGGCATCGCTTCGAGACGCGAAAACTCTTGTAGAGCCTTTTCCTTCGCCTCTTCGGTCATACCGGCCTCTTCGATCTTTTTCTTTATGTCTTCAAGCTCGGCCTTTTCATCCTTGCGGCCGAGTTCTTTGTGGATAGCTTTGATCTGTTCGTTCAGATAATATTCGCGCTGATGCTTGTCCATCTGCTTTTTCGTTCGCGAATGGATCGACCGGTCCAGCTGGCGCTTTTCAATTTCGGTCTCGAGAATGTCGACGAGTTTCTGAAGCCGCTCAGAAACTGAGATCGTTTCAAGCAGGTCCTGCTTCTCTTCGACCGAGATCCTCAGATGCGAAGACATCGAGTCGGCGATCTGCGCAGCCGAGATTCCGCGAAGCGACGCGTGGAGAGCATCGGTATAGGCGTCGGGCGATACACGCAAGAATTGTTCAACGAGAGTGTGGATCTTTTGCAGCAACCCGTCCGTTCGGTAACCCGACTCGTCGCTCGGCGTTATCTTCCGGACATGAGCATAGAACATACCGTCCGGATCCTGCTCAACTCGAATCGACTCGCCGCGTTCCCTGCCTTCGACAACGACTTTTATCTGACCGTTATCCTGCCGCTGCGCCTGCAGGATGCGACCGAGGGTTCCGATCGAGAAGATCTGTTCCGCCGTGGGTTCGTCTATCGTCGCATCGTGCTGGGTGGCGAGAAAGATGTCGCGGTCACCGGTCATCGCTTCTTCAAGCGCGCGGACTGAAGACGGCCTGCCGATCTTGAAAGCGACCTTTGTAGATGGAAATATGACGACGTCGCGAATAGGCACCATCGGGTAACGCCTGATGTCCGACGGCATTTGGTCTGTGAATTCTTGCATAACAGGGGAACGTTTTATTTTGAGAATTTTCTTCGGGTTATGGGCTACGTCTATTTACGCAAAATTGACGTTGAAAAGCAACAAATAGGATTCGCCCTAGTAAAGTACTATTTCCATAGAAATTCTAATTTTCGGTCGACACCCGCTTCAAACATTCGGATTTGAATTTGTTTACCCGATTGCGATACATTTCCCCATCTAGTCATTCCACATCAGGTACATAGGATGATTCTCGTAGTAGGTGCAACAGGACAGCTCGGCACAGCCATCGTTCGAAAGCTCGCAGATCGTGGTCAGCCAGTTCGAGCCCTAGTGCGACGCACTTCGAACCATAAGCCCCTCGCTCGTGACGGCGTCGACCTCGTCTTTGGCGATCTGCGCGACAACTCAAGTCTCGAGGCCGCGTGCCGCGGCGTTGAGACCATCATAGCGACGGCGAACGCAGCGATACCTACGCAGAAAGGCGATTCATTTACGTCGGTCGACGGCCGCGGCTATGAAAATCTGATCGGTGCCGCCAAGCTTGCCGGCGTGCGCCAGTTCATCTACACGTCTGCTCTCTCGAACCAGGGATTTGATAATCTCCCTATCGGTAGACAGAAACGGATCACTGAAGACAGAATACGCGCGAGCGGCATCGATTACACGATCTTTCGTGCCGACGCTTTCATGGACGTCTACTTCGCAATGATGGGAAGTGACATCCCCATTCAAGGCGTCGAAGCGGCAACCGTGGAGCGCCCATTCTGGTTCACCTCGCGATTCTTCAACAGCGTAAAGGACAGTATCGGCAAACACGGAACGGTCGGCATACTTGGGGATGGTAACACCAGGCACAGCTTCGTCTGTGTTGACGATGTCGCTGAATTTCATGTCAAGGCTGTAGGTCGTGCAGATGCTTTTAATAAGACGTTCGAGATCGGCGGCCCGGAAGCCCTGACGCAGAACGAAGTGCTGGCGATCTTCGAAAAAATTCTCGACCGGCCGCTCAAGCCGAAACGAACTCCAGCTGGCGTTTTTAAGGCAGGATACTTTCTGCTCCGCTTCATCTCGCCGGCGGCCGCCAACATAATGGGTTTGAATTATTGTTGCACGTCCTACGCTTCGGAGATCGACATGGATGAAACGGCCGAGCGTTTTGGCGTCCAGATGACCTCCGCCGAGAACTTTCTTCGACAAAGAGCCGGTACGCCCCGTGCCGACTCGTAATGTGAATGTTCGTCTCAGGAAGCCTTTATGGTGAAGGATCGGTACGCTCAATCGAGAATTGCAATGGCCTTGGTCGCGGTGGCGGCGTGGCTCGGGTTGGCGATCCAGTTTTACGTCACGCAAACGCATCCGAACCTGCAGGAATTCTCGCCGTTAGAGCGCGGAGTTCGTTTCTTCGAGTTCTTTACGATCTTGACGAACCTGATAGTCGCGGTGAGCTTGACGTTCGCTCTGCTCGCCCCGGCTATGTCGATCGGACGTTTCTTTGCCCGTCCTGGTGTGAAAACTGCGGTCGCCGTTTACATCGCCCTTGTCGGGATCGTCTATAACCTCGTGCTCCAAGGCCTGCACGAATTC
The DNA here is from genome assembly GCA_037969295.1 of Pyrinomonadaceae bacterium. Taxonomy (GTDB): domain Bacteria; phylum Acidobacteriota; class Blastocatellia; order Pyrinomonadales; family Pyrinomonadaceae; genus OLB17. Next base: position 13,152 of record JBBKXD010000179.1, read on the forward strand.
AGCGGCGCGGCGTGGGTTGCCGACTTCCTGACGCACGATCTTGTTCCGCTACTTTATGTCGCGTACTGGTTGTTCCTGGTACCGAAGGGCGAGCTGAACTGGAAGATGCCGCTTTCCTGGCTTATCTATCCGCTCGTGTATCTGCCCTACGTGCTGATCCGAGGCTCATCGACGGGACGATATCCTTATCCGTTCCTCGACGTCGGCGAGCTCGGTCTCGGAGTGGTTCTGATCAACACCGTCGTGCTGACGATCGTCTTTTTAGTGCTTGGAGAACTTTTCGTGGGGGCGGATAAATTAATCGCCCGCTTCACAGGTGGGGGATCCGAACGGCAGGCCGCATAGACTGCGCTAGACCATTATCCATCAAGTCTTCTGAACTTCTGCGAGAATGTAGACTCGGATCATCCGGCGTTCGACGGTATCGTAACCGCTCAGTCCGATCCCTCACCGGCATTCTCGTCCGCTGCAATAATATGAATATCGCGCTGCGGGAAAGGTATCTCTATCTGTGCATCCCGGAGAGCGTCGTGGACCGCCAGGCTTATCTCACTCTTTACTGCCACCCATTCAGTGAATTTGTCCGTCCATACACGAAGCTGAAAATCGAGCGAACTATCGCCGAATCCAAGGAAGAGAGCGCTCGGGCCTGGCACCTCGAGAACGTTTGGGGCACCGGCTCCGACTTTCTTCAGTAGCTCGACGACCAAACGAGGATCGGTGCCGTATGCGACGCCGACATCGATCTCCAGTCTTCGCTGTTGATCGGACAACGTCCAGTTAACAACTTTTTCTGAAACGAGATTGCCATTCGGAACGATCACTTCCGAACCATCGAGGGTCCTGATAACACTTGCCCGCAACCCGATCTTCGTCAGGTCCCCTAAGTCCGTGCCGACCTGCACGGTATCACCGACATTAACCGGACGCTCGAAGAGCAAAATGATACCTGAGACGAAATTGTTAACTATGTTCTGAAGCCCGAAGCCGATGCCGACACCGAATGCTCCGGCAATTATTGTGAATTTAGTCAGATCGATCCCGATGATCGCTAGTGCGAGCAAAAATCCGAGTACGATAAGTGCGTAGTGCAGCACGGTCGAAATCGCGTATGGCAGTCCTCGGGATATGCTGAAACGCGGATACACATCCTCTTCGAGAGTGAATCGTATGAATCGGGATAGAAGGAACGAGGCCCATACCGCAACAACAAATGCCAGAATGTTGCTCAGCGTGATAGCAAACGAGCCGATCTTCAGTTCTGAGCCAAGGGTTTCCCAGATCGTTTCGAACAACGTCGTGCGAACCGCCAGTAGTTCAAGCACGACGATGATCCATACTATCGATCCAATCCAACGCGCTGCTCGCCGAAGACGATGCTGGATCAGAACGCGATGGTTCCGAACCATTCCAAGTAGACTGAGCGGTCGAAACCGCAATGCAAAGATGATTAACCCGTCGACGATACGCACTACGGCATACAAAATGATCGCGGCATAGGCGCTCCGGAGAACCGCGTTACCGAGTAGTTGCGCGAGCGTCAGGTAGCCCAGTGCATTTGCGAGGGCGGAAACCGCAAAGATCGGCACGGCAATGATCGCCGCGAGCCGAATCGTCCGAAAGACGCGGCCGTGAACTTTTTCATCCGTTTCGTTTATCGCCAGACGACCAAAGATCAGCCACAGGAAAAATGTGAGGCCGATCAGCATTTCAGCAATGAACACGAGCCTCGAGATCACAGGCAGGCCCTCGGCGACCATTCGCACCTGATCAATGAGATAAAAAGCGACGAGCGAATAAAGAATGGGGTATAAGGGCCGCTCGACGAGTTTCCGCACAATGATCACCGTCGGGACGAGTGCGACCGCGCCAAAGATCGCCTGAAGCAATTGAGGCGTCTGCGAATAGATCCATCCGTTGAGAAAGATCGCAAGGATAGTCGCGGTGGAAATTGGAAACGAAAATATGATCGCCGCCTTTCTAAGATCGGGTTCCTCTTCTACCCACGGCCGGGCAAAGCGGCGAAGAAAAATCAGGACTCCAACAAAACCGACAAATATCAGGAAATGAACTATTAGTCGACCCGAGTTTTGGTTAGCAAATTCCTTTAATGAAGCCCACTGAACCGTTATCGATTCATTGGCGTTTTCGGCGCGAGCTCGTGTCCAAAAACCGGCACTCCACATCGGAGGACTGTCCTGGACAAGTAAGCGGTCGACAAGGGATTCTCGCGTCTGCTGTATCGATTTGACGGCATCATCCACGCGGCTTTTTTGCTCGGCGATCTTGCTCTGCAGCGCGACGATACGAGAGCGCTCGGCCTCGATCTCGCCGCGTATGCGAGTGATCGTCGAGAGGACTTCGTCCACGCGCATCGTGATCTCGCGTGGAGCCTCAACGGTTTTCAACTCCTCGAGCGACTTTTTCCACTTCTCCTCCTGAGCCGCAAGGGCCGTCAGATCGATCTCGAATTCTTTCGCGCGAGCTGTCAGCCTGGTATTCCATTTCTCCAGTTCCCGGGTGAGAGACTTCCATTCGGACTCCACCGATCTCAGTCTTTCAAGCGAAGCTCGGCCATCGATCACGCGTGCCGTTTCAGAAGCGTGCGTGTCAATTCCCGCGATCAGATTCGGCAGCTCACGTTCGACGATCTCGATCGTCGGATCACCCTCGATCGCCGCACTGGTCTGTTTTAGTGATGTCAACGCGCTCTCGCTCTGGGCGACGATCTCCGAGATCGGGACCGGCGTTGATGTCGGACTGGGTGAAGTATTCGAATTTGCCGGGTTTATAAGTGGCGCCAGCGCAGTGTCTTGAGCCGGGATCGCTCGCGTTAAGGCGAACAGCAATGTGAGAATGCCCGTAACAAATACAACTCCGTGTGCAAATTCGTGCCGGGTCAATCTGTTGCTCATATTCATGAGTAATAATATTCGTTTCTTCAAGACTTCTTAAAACTCGTCCAGCGAAAACGAGGTGGTCGAATCGCTCATGCCGAACATTCTGTCGAGTTCCAATCGGTAACTGTGTTCCTACATTATTAACCAAACCCGGTTACATTTCGATAGGAGGAAGAACACCAAGAGAAGGAAGAACACTCAGCGTTAATTATTTGTCGAAACTACTCCAGCACGGCGCGGCGCGTCTCAAATTGTGTTTTCAAACGTTCGCAGACCAGGTCGCAGAGCTCGAAAATTGATTCATCGGAGATTCTGTAAAAAGAGTTCAGCCCTTCTTTGCGGCGTGCGACAATTTCCGCTTCGAGCATCACGCCAAGATGCTTGGAGATGTTCGCTTGGCCCGCCCGGGTCGCCTCGACAAGCTCGGAAACCTTCATTTCCGCCTCGCCGAGTGTGTGCAGAAGCTTCAATCGCATAGGATCGGACAAAACCCGAAAGCGATTGGCTATCATTGCCAACGCGTCATCACTCATTTCTTCTTTTCTAAGCATAACCATAGCTGGCGTTTACAACGCTGCCTAATTTGACAGCTATATTACTGTATGGTAATTTAGTTGTCAAGTAATCGCTTTATATGAATGGAGTTATACAAACAATGAATGAGTGCGACGTTAAAGAACTAAGAATGGGGCTGGAGGAAGGCAACTGCAGTTTGGTTGATGTGCGCGAGTATGCCGAATATTCCGGCGGGCGTGTGACGGGTGCAAAATTGATCCCGCTCGGTGATGTTGAACGGCGCTATTCGGAAATTGACCGGAGCAATCCAGTCTATGTGATGTGTCGGAGTGGAAAGCGCGGCTCGGAAGCGCAGAAAAAGCTCACGGCGCTCGGTTTTTCGGATGTAAGAAACGTAGGCGGTGGTATCGAGGCTTGGAAGGCGGCTGGATTCCCTGTCGAGAGAGACGCCAGTCCGGTCTGGTCGCTCGAACGTCAGGTAAGGTTTGCCGCAGGTTCGCTGGTCGTATTAGGCGTGCTGCTTTCGCTGATCAGTCCTTATTTCATTTTGTTGTCGGCTTTTGTCGGCGCGGGACTGGTTTTCGCGGCAGTTACCGATACGTGCGCGATGGGAATGGCGCTCGCTAGAATGCCGTGGAACAAACAGACCGGGGCAAATTGCGAAACGAACGTGCCGAGCGTTTAAGGAGACCGAATGGAAATTCAGTTCGCGTTCGGCATGGTTTTAAGCGCGTTGATCGGCTTATCTCTGGGATTGATCGGGGGCGGCGGTTCGATCATCACGGTACCAGTCCTGGTTTACGCGCTGAATGTTGCGCCGTATGACGCGGTCGGAATGTCTTTGGCGGTGGTCGGCGTGACAAGCCTCATCGGTTCATTCTTACATTGGCGGCGCGGGACTCTCCAGATGAAAACCGCCTTTATCTTCGGCTCGGCGGGCATCTTCGGCGCGTTGGCGGGTTCGCCTTTGACGAAAATGCTTTCGCCTGCGGCGCTGATGCTTGCCTTTGCGGGCTTGATGTTCGTGGTGGCGATTTTGATGCTGCAAAAAAAGACGGGGGACGAAGTTGATGTTGTCTCGACCAATGTTCCGAGCATCTGGAAAGCGCTGGCGGTCGGTTTCGGCGTCGGAGTCTTGACTGGCTTTCTTGGTGTCGGCGGTGGATTCCTGATCGTTCCCGCGCTGGCCATGTTCGGTGGTCTTTCGATCAAAGATGCCATCGGAACTTCGCTGTTCGTGATCTTTCTAAACTGTGTCGCCGGGTTTGCGGGACACGCCAGCCAGAACCATTTCAACTGGAATCTGACGGCGCTGGTGACGTTATTAGCAGGGGCCGGAGCCATAGCCGGCACGATGCTGTCTCACAGGGTTGCGGCGCAGAAATTGCAGAAAGGTTTTGCGATGTTCGTTTTATTGGTTGCCGTATTTCTGATCGGAAACAATTACGGAGTATTTTTTGAAGGATAATAAAATGCAATTTAAACAATTTTACCTGGGCTGCTTGTCGCACGCTTCTTATTACTTGGGCTCGGGCAGCGAAGCGGCGATCATCGACCCGCAGCGCGACGTTGACCAGTACATCGCGGAGGCCGAGGCGAACGGGCAACAGATCAAGTATGTGATCGAAACCCATTCACACGCCGATTTCGTTTCCGGACACGTCGAGCTTGCCAAAAAGACCGGCGCGGAAATCGTTTTCGGGCAGAGGGCGAAAACTGGATTCCCGACGCTCAAGGTCAAAGACGGCGACGAGCTTTCGGTCGGTAGCGTTAAACTGAAGTTTCTTGAAACACCCGGCCACACTCCCGAAGGCATTACGATAGTGGCGAATGATACCGAGGATCAGGGCTCTCCACTTAAGATCTTTACGGGCGACACGCTGTTTATCGGCGATGTAGGTAGACCGGATCTGATCGGCTCGGTGGGTTTTACGGCGGAGGAAATGGGCGGCATGCTTTACGACAGCTTGCACGAAAAGATATTAAAATTGCCCGACGAGACGGAAGTTTACCCGGCACACGGCGCCGGTTCGCTTTGCGGAAAATCGCTTTCGAAAGAAACCTGGTCGACCTTAGGCGAACAGCGCAAAACAAATTACGCGCTCAAAGCGTCGAGCAAGGAAGAATTCATCAAGATAGTCGCCGCCGACCAACCCGAAGCTCCGGCCTATTTCGCCGCCAGCGCGGCGCAAAACTTGAAAGGCTCGGAATCGATCGAAAACTTGCCGAAGCCTGATGAATTTTCGACCGAAGAGATAGAAACTTTCGACGGCATTGTCATAGACGTTCGGCAGAATACGGATTTCGGCGCGGGGCACGTGCCAAACGCCATCAACATCGGTCTCGGGGGCCAGTTCGCAACCTGGGCTGGCACGCTGATCTCGATCGGCACGCCGGTCGCTATCGCCGCCGATACCGGGGAACAAATCGACGAAGCAGTGATCCGGTTGGCCCGAGTGGGAATCGAAACGGTCAAAGGATTTATTCTCATGAAGAAATTCACGGGTAAGATAAACAAGATCGAACAGGTTCCGGTCGAACAGGCGAAAGAACAAATTGCCGCCGGCAACGTGCAATTCGTTGATGTGCGAAATCCCGCGGAGCACGCCGGCGGACACGCCGCGAACACGATCAATCTGCCGCTCAACAGATTGTCCAGAGAAATCGACGGCCTCGACCCGGCAATTCCAACCTATGTGCTTTGCCAGGGCGGCTATCGTTCGAGCCTCGGCACGAGCATTTTGGAAAACGCCGGATTTAAGAACATATACAACGTCACCGGTGGCACCAAAGCGTGGATGGACGCTGGTTTCGATATGGACGCTGCCGCGACCGCCTGCGCGACTTCGTAGGAAACGAAAATCGATGGGTCGAAATATTTTTCTAGTATGAGGACTTTATGAAAATGACGATATTTTTAACGTTGATCTTAACAAGCTTAGCGTTCGTTGGCTGTCAGACTGCGGAAAATAAGACCGAAATGAATACGGCGTCGGTGGAAGCAAATCAAACGCAGACGGAAATTGCCCAGGTTTCGGTAACCGGAGCAAAAAACGCTCTCGAAGAAAATAAGGAGGCTCAGTTCATCGACGTGCGCACGCCGGAGGAATATGCGGGCGGTCATGCTGTGAACGCCAAGAATCTGCCTCTCGACAAGCTGGAAGTTGAGCTTGCCAGCCTCGACAAGAATAAGCCGGTTTATGTCATCTGCCAGACTGGGCGCCGTTCGCAGAAGGGCTCGGAGATTTTGCAGAAAGCCGGTTTTGAGGAAATTTACAACCTTACGGGTGGAACATCCGAATGGATCGCCGCCGGTTTAACGACGGAAAATAGTCGAACGAAAAGGGGGGAAACAAAATGAACGAATTATATTGGATCGGCGGTTTCGTAATTATCTATCTGTTGATGCAGCTCGTCATTCTGCCAAAGCTCGGCATCGGCACCTGAATGCGCGGAGCGTGCGACGTCGGGTCCCGACGTAATAAGAACACTCGGAATACAGTAGATGATCTGGAGTAAAACAACAGGCAGGAATCTCTGCGGATTTGAGCACCTACGCCGCTTCTTCGATCCGCGGTCCAATGAGATCAAAGACAGGTGCTTTGCGTTCGATGTGGTCGCCGGTAATAACCAGATCCTTGACCTTTTTCTCACTCGGCAACACGTACATCGATTCGAGCAGGACCTCTTCAAGGATCATCATTAAACCGCGAGCACCCACCTTTCGTTTGTGCGCCTGATGAGCGATCGCTTTTAATGCGTCCTCGGTAAACTTGAGGTTGATATTGTCGAATTCGAACTTGCGCTGATATTGCTTTATCAGCGCATTCTTCGGCTCCGTTAGGATTTGAATAAGAGCAGCTTCGTCGAGCTCTCTCAAAGTACCGATCACGGGAAGGCGTCCGACGAATTCCGGGATCAAGCCGTAGTGAATAAGATCTTCCGGTTCGAGCTTATCTACCGATTCTTTCTGCCGCTCCGATTTTGATTTCACATCAGCCTGGAAACCCAGCGACTTGTTTCGCATTCGCCTTTCGACGACCTTCTCAAGGCCAATGAACGCGCCGCCGCAGATAAAGAGAATGTTTGTCGTGTCGAGTTGAGTGAATTCCTGCTGCGGATGTTTGCGTCCGCCGCCGGACGGAATGTTCGCCGTCGTACCTTCAAGGATCTTCAAAAGCGCCTGCTGCACACCTTCACCCGAGACATCACGGGTGATCGACGGATTGTCGTCCTTGCGGCAGATCTTGTCGATCTCATCAATATAAATAATTCCCGACTGCGCTTTTTCGACGTCATTGCCGGCCGCCTGAAGCAGTCGAAGCAGAATGTTCTCGACGTCTTCACCGACGTATCCGGCTTCAGTCAAACTTGTCGCATCCACGATGCAGAAGGGGACACTCAATACGCGGGCCAGCGTCTGGGCCAGCAGCGTCTTGCCAGTTCCGGTCGGGCCTATCAAGAGTATGTTTGATTTTTGAAGCTCGATGTCCGACCGGCGTTTCGCCAGTTCAAGGCGTTTGTAGTGCTGGTACACCGCGACTGAAAGACGCTTTTTCGACTCGTCCTGGCCGATGACATATTCGTCGAGGAACGATTTGATGTCCTTCGGTTTTGGCAGATTGGTCCGCGTCGCAGTGGTTTCAGTCTGCTCGTCGTCATTGATGATCTCATTGCAGATATCAATGCACTCGTTGCAAACGTAAACGCCCGGGCCAGCGATCAGCTTTTTGACGTCGTTCTGAGACTTGCCGCAAAACGAGCAGCAAAGTAGTTCTTCGGGTCTGCGGAATTGAGCCATAAAAGTTGTCAGTTGTCAGTTGTCAGTTGTCAGTTCGTATCGAACGCGACAAGCCATTTAACATTCTGCCGATTTCACTAGCGTCTTCCAAAAGTTGGTCGACCTCCGTTTGTCCAATATAGCCGAGGTTGGCAGCAATTTGAAGTTGAGTTTCGATCTCCATTAACGATCCGTATGCGAACGAGAGGTGGCGGACAATTCTTTTGAAGAATCACGGCCCTGACCCTCGGCGATATTCGAAGGGACGGAAACGACGGCTCGACGCATCTGATTACAAAGAGCAAAGATCTCTGATTTCGGAAAACACTCGGTCGAGCGATAGATCTTCGTCACAAAGTGCATCGACTTTTGCCATACAACCAGATCTCGATAACCGTGGGAAGCCATCTTTTCTGCACCGACAACTGACAACTGACAACCGAAAACTACTTTTCTCTATGTTCAATAACTTCGTCGATCAGTCCGTATTCCTTCGCCTGTTGCGGCGAGAGGATGCGGTCGCGTTCGACGTCCTTTTCAACTTGCTCGAAAGTCTGGCCGCTATGATCCGCGATTATGCGAGAGGTCATCTCGCGCATACGCAAGATTTCTTCAGCCATGATACGAACATCCGTCGCCTGTCCCGATGCTCCGCCTGACGGCTGGTGGATCAGCACTCGCGCATGCGGCAAGGCGAAACGCTTGCCCTTCGCACCAGCCGTCAGCAGCAACGCTGCCATCGAAGCACACTGTCCGACACAGATCGTCGTAACATCGTTCTTGATAAACTGCATTGTGTCGTAGATCGCCATACCGGCGGTGATCGATCCGCCCGGGCTATTGATATAGAGATTGATGTCGCGTTCCGGATCTTCCGCTTCGAGAAAAAGCAACTGGGCGACCAACAAGTTAGCGATCATGTCGTCGATCGGTGTACCGATAAAAATGATGCTGTCTTTGAGTAGTCGCGAGTAAATGTCGAACGCCCGCTCACCTCGCGAAGTCTGCTCAACAACCATTGGAACTAAAGCCATATTTTTTCTCTCAATAAGTAGGTTTATTTATTACAGAAGTTGAGCGAAGCAGAAAGCGTGGCCGATTGCCGATTCTACACGTATTCGCGCTAAATGCAAGCGGTTTCTATCTAGCTGCTCATCGGCTCCCCTCGATCCAAAATAACTCCTCGCTACTCTGGGTTTTGGCTTGAAGCCTTTGCCGCCTTCTTTACGGCGGCTTTTTTCTTCGCCGGCTTTTTCGGTTTCTCTTTGCTGGACTCGCTCGCCGCTCCCGCGACGGTTTCATCGATCCATTTACCTTCGAGAACCTTTGCTTTCGCGATCAGTGCCTCGATCGATTTTCGGGTGCGAAGATTATTCTGGATGGTCGCATCGCCGCCCTGGCGCTCGAGCGATTTGCGAAGCTCGTCGGGCGTGGTTCGATAGTACTCCGCCATCTTCCCGATCTCTTCATCGACTTCTTCTTTTGAGACCGCAACCTTCTCGGCCTCGGAGATCTTTTCCAAAAGCATCGCACCGCGCACATCGCGTTCGGCCTGCGTCTGCATCTGGTTAAAAGCCATTTCGACAAAGTTGTTATCGACCGTGTTGAGATCGACACCACGCTCCTGCAGATCGCGGGCGAAATTGTTCAAAAGATTTCGCGCCTGATTTTCGATCAGGGTCTTTGGAACCTCGAATGGATTCTCCTCGATGAGTTTGGCGATCGCTTCATTGCGGACACGGGCGTCGGCGTCGGACTTTGCGTATGTTTCGAGATCCGCCCGCAGCTTCTTCCGCAGATCACCAAGCGATTCGTAATTTTCGTCCAGACTTTTCGCCCATTCGTCATTCGGCTCGGGAGTTTCCCGGCGGCCGACAGTTTTTATTCGTGCTTTGTAATGGACCGTCTTCCCTGCGAGGGCCGGCGATGAGAACTCCGCCGGATAAGCGACGATAAATTCCTTCTCTTCATCCTCACGAACGCCGACAAGATTTTCCGTAAAAGCCTTTTCGATGACCTCGTCGCCAAGTACGACTTCCAGATTCTCGGCCTTTATCGGTTCGCCCGTAGGATTTTCGTCGAACTCGCCTTCGAGGTCCGCGATTACCGTATCGCCAATCTCGGATGCGCGATTCTCGACCGGGATCAACGCCGCTTCCTGATTCAACCGGCTCGTGATCAGATCTTCGATCTCGCTGTCGGCAACCGGCTTCACGCGACGAGTTACTTCGAGGCCTTCCAGTTTCGGCAGCGGAATTTCGGGCATTATCTCGACGTGAACATGGAGGGCAATAGACTCCGAGCCGTTTACTTTCACGTTCTCCGCGTCGTCGATGTGAAGGTGCGGTTCGGTCAACGGTTGAAGCTTATGTTCTTCGATCGCTTCCGCGACCTTCGCTGGGACTACTTGCTGCAAGACTTCGCTCTTGATCTCTTCCTTATACCTGAGGCGGACGACATCAAGCGGGGCATAGCCTTTGCGGAACCCGGGGACGCTAACGCCCCGCGCGTATTTTTGGCTTATTTTCCCGTAAGCATCCTTTAAGGACGCCGCATCGATCTCGATATGGATCTCTCGCTGGGTCGGTGAAATTTCTTTTATGTCGCTCTTCATGTACGTGAAAAAGAATAACGAACGGGGCAATAAAAGTCGAACGGCGACCAGAATCAAGAAGGCAGAAGGCAGTAGGCAGAAAGCGGAAAGCGGCGTTCCCTGTTTGCACTGCCTTCTGCCTTCTGCCTTCTGCCTTCTGCCTTCCAAGTTCTGAGATGGTGCCGAGGGCGAGACTCGAACTCGCACGTCTTTCGACGCCAGATCCTAAGTCTGGTGCGTCTGCCAATTTCGCCACCTCGGCGCATCCATTTTGGATTTTGGATTTCGGATTTTGGATTTGGGTCCTAACCGTTTCCCCATCCCCCTAGAATGTACAAAACGTCCCGCCCGTTGTCGAGACCGCACGTTGGTAGCGACGTCGCAGACCGCCCAAAATCGAAAATCTAAAATCCAAAATTACTTCTTGAGGTATTTCCGATCGTATTCTTCCCAGGACAAGCTGAAATCGCGCTCATCTATATAGCCGGCCGTCGATCCGCCGCCGACATATTTGTTTTCAGCTTTCTTGAACAGTTTGTAGCCTCCGAAGCCGGCGGCCGCAAGCAGCCCGATCCAAAAGCCATACCACAGGAGAGATGTGATCAGGCCGAACAGCCAGAAGAACAGCATTACGCCGAATATTAAACCGAGAATCGCAAGAATGACTTTTATGAAATTCATCTTCAAACCTCCAACCGGAATGCTATACGAAATCATTCTCAGGTTGTTCGTGCAAATTTTCACGCTGTCGTATAATTACGGGCGGAAACGCGACTTTTATGGAGCGTGCTGAAGATTTTGTCGTTCGGCACGCTCGTTTGCAATCTCGGTTCCGCGCACGAGGAATTATATTGAAGGATAGTTCGATCAGACTTCAAGACGTTGCCGCCGAGCTCGGCGGCGAACTGTTCGGCGAATCGGACGTCGCAGTAATAGACGTCACCCACGATTCCCGACAAGCACGCAATGGCGTGCTATTTGTCGCTATCAAGGGCCACACGATGGACGGGCATAGGTTCGTCGACGATGTAATGCGCCGAGGCTCGGCCGGAATTATTTCGGAATACGATCCGCCCACGGATTTTCAAGGCGCCTGGTTGAAAGTTCAGGACGCCCGCGAAGCTTTGGCAAAGGCTGCGGCGGTAATAAACGGAAACCCGTCCCACAAACTTGATCTCGTCGGCGTGACCGGAACGAATGGTAAGACGACGACAACATATCTTTGTCTTGCGTTGGCCGAGGCGGCCGGTATAAAGCCGGCCATGCTGACGACGGTCGAATACCGGATCGGGGAAAAAAGTGAACCGGCCGTTCGAACGACGCCGGAGGCATCGGACACGAACCGTTTTCTACGACAGGCTGTTGATGACGGCTGCAAGATGGCGGTCATGGAGACGTCTTCGCAGGCGATCGATCTTCATCGCTGCGACTGGCTTCGTTTCAAAGTTGCGGTCTTTACAAATCTCACACGCGACCATCTTGATTACCATTTCACGATGGAGAATTACTTTGAGGCCAAGAAGAAACTTTTCGACGGGCAGTTGGGCGAAACGCCAGGATCGTCGGTGGTAAATATAGATGATGGATGGGGAGTAAAGCTCGCCCTCCAGCTTCGCGACTCGGGCCAACGCGTCGTGACGTTTTCCCAGGTGACTTCCCCGACGAACACGAGCGCAGAGCTAAGAGCTGATCTGTTCGCGCGTAATATCGACGTCTCGTTGATACGCGGAACGTCGTTTCGCCTTGAAACTTCAAAAGGCGATCGCGACATTACTTCCCCGCTGGTAGGCAAGCCGCACGTTTACAACATGCTCGCTGCCACAGCAACGGCGTTGGAGCTCGGTTACGATCTCGATTCAATCGTCGTCGGCTTATCGCGATGCGTAGGCGCTCCGGGGCGGTTCGAACGGGTCCCGCATGATGGAGATTTCGCTATTGTCGTCGATTACGCGCATACCGACGACGCTCTCTTAAATACGTTAAGAACCGCTCGCGATCTGACGTCAGGGCGAATCATCACTGTCTTCGGCTGTGGAGGCGACCGCGACAAGACAAAACGTGTGCCCATGGGGCATGCCGCTGGAGAGAATAGCGATGTCGTTTTTATCACCTCGGATAATCCGAGGACTGAAGATCCTTTGAAAATAATTTCGGAGATCGAGGTTGGTGTGGCTGAAACAGGTGTCGAATACTTTGCTGTTTCCGATCGTCGCGATGCCATCTACCGAGCGATCGCATTGGCAAAATCGGATGATGTTGTGATCATCGCGGGCAAGGGACACGAAACTTACCAGATCGTCGGAAACGAGAAGTTCCATTTCGACGATCGTGAAGTCGCCCTCGACGCGATCGCCAGGTTAAGCGATAACTAGGCGGGAATATCTTCGGTGTGCATCTCGACAAACCGCTCGAGGAATTCTTTCTGGGACTCCGACAAACTCAGGAAATGGACGGCGAACCCGATCTCATAGACGAAGTTGGCGACCTGTCCCATAAACTCGACCTTCATGCCGTCGCTCAGGGGGATAAACACCTTCACCAGCTCGCCATCGGAGACGTCAACTTCGCTGAGAACAAAACAGCCCTCTTCACTAATATCGCTCAGCGTTCCCGGCCGCCGGCCGAAATGGTTTTCCCATTCGACGTCAATAGCTGTCGTATAACGCCTCGCCCTTCGCCTGTCGTCGCTCTTTCTTCTATCAACCTCTGACATATTATTCGCGTTCTCTGTCGTGGCCGTCGTGCGCACCGCCCTTATTATTTAAGTAGTAATAGACCGGCAATCCCAGAAGAATTAGTCCGATTCCGATGAACGACTGGGTCGGAGCGGTAATCAACGTATTGATCAACAACCAGCCGGCGACGAGTAGAAAGACAATTGGAATCACCGGATATCCCCAAGCGCGATAAGGTCGTTCGGCGTTCGGATATCTCCTTCGAAAGACGAAAACGGATGACGTAACCAACGCGTAGAATATCCAGGATCCGAAAACGACGTAATCAGTCAAAGTATCGAACGAGCCCGAGAGTGCGAGGATCGAAGCCAGAATGCCCTGAACGATGAGGGCACGGACCGGGACATGCGTGATCGACAGTTTACCGAGCGACCGGAACATTAATCCATCGTGAGCCATCGCATAGGGAACCCGCGATCCGGAAAGTATCGACGTGTGAAGTGTCCCGAGCGACGATAGCATAAGGCCAACCGTGAACAACGCCACCGACAAGCCAACGGCGAAGCTCAAGGGATCACCACCGAAAAAGCCCGCGACGACGGTCTTCGCCACTGAAGAATTTGCCGAGACCGATGCAATTGTCGTCGGGTCGAGGACGTAGAAGTATCCTATGTGCACGAACACGTAAAGAAAAATTATGAGGATCGTACTGCCGATGATCGCGAGCGGAATGTTGCGTCCCGGTTCCTTAACTTCGCCGGCGACAAATGTCAGATTATTCCACCCGTCATAGCCCCACAGAGCACCCAGCATTGCGGCGCCAAAACCCGCGGCGAATGTATAATTTGGCGACCCGAATCGCGCCGCGTCCGCAACTTTCTCACAGGCTCCGCCACTCTCGATCATCGAAAAGTGAGCAAAATCACCCGTCGTCCAGATAAACGCACCGACTCCCACGAATACTATTAGCGCGATCTTTACACCGGTAAGCAAGGTGGCGATCTGGCCGCTCACGGCCACGGTCGCCGCATTCAAGGTCGTAAAGATGACGATCATCATGAGCGCGACAATCTGGATCATCGAGATCTCAATAAACGAGTTCTTGATAAAAATCGCTTCGCCCAGCCGGCCGTCGCCGATGAAATCGTTAAGCCCGATCGCGAATGCCATTCCCGCCGCGGCCTGGGAGCCCGGCTTGGCGATAAACATCTGCATCCACCCGAACAGAAAGCTCGACAGCCGCCCGTAGGCGTCGCGAAGGAAAACATATTCGCCGCCCGCCTGCGGTTTCATTGCCGTCAACTCGGCATACGTGAGGGCACCTGCAAGCGAGAGCAAACCGGCGGCGATCCACGCGATGATTACCCACGTCGGACTACCGACGTTGCACGTCATGACGCGTGCTTTTAGGAACACGCCGGTGCCGATCACGTTTCCGATGATCACCGAGATGGCCGCGATCAAACCGAGTCCACGAATCAGCGTGAGTCTTTCGTTCGTTTTCGGATCCATACTTTTTCAGGAGAGCGAGGCTGGAAGGTATATTACGCGAACGGCAGGAGGACTTCCAAGTCCGCATTTGGTTAACCTTACTCGGACAACGGCCTCCCCCGACATGCTAAAATCGACGCCGTGTTCGAGAACAAACTTTCGGCCGATGATCTGGTTGCGAAGCTGCTCTGCATATCCAGGACTGAACCGGTCTATATTTTGGACAGCTGCGGCGTCGGACACCTCGGTTCGCACTTGCTGATCGCCGCGCTCCGTCCGGTCGAGATCGTCGAAGCCTCACACGCCGATCCGGAAGAGACGCTCCGAATTCTCGACGACAAACTCTCCCAAAACATGGCCGCGATCTTCACATTGTCTTACGATTTCGGAGTTAAGCTGCAGCCCATTTCGGTCGGAACGAAAGATGCCAATCGCACTGAGGCCGATGCGTTCATTGCTCTGTTCAATTTTCTGATAATTCACGATTACGATTCGGGCTCCACCCGCGTGGTCGGAAACGATCGCGAATCGCGCAACGCTGTTGAGTTAATTGGATCGCAGTCGCCGGAGTTCAATAATCTTGATGCGGCTCCTGACCAGCCGGGGCCAGTCACCTCAAACTTTACAAACTCAGACTACATCGCGTCCGTCGAGCGTATACGAGAACACATTCGAAACGGCGACACTTACCAGACGAATCTTACGCAACAGCTTCGCTGCCAGCTATCGCCGGACACGACTGCTGAAGCGATCTATTGGCGTCTGCGGCGTGATCATCCGGCGCCTTTCTCGGCATTCCTGAGACGGCCGCAATCGACGGTCATCTCCGCGTCGCCGGAAAGATTTTTTCGAGTCGCCACGAACCAGGATATTGAGGCTTCGCCAATCAAAGGCACGAGCAGGCGGGGGAAAACTGTCGAGGAAGATGCTCGCCTTCGTGCCCAACTCCTGTCGAGCGCGAAGGACCGAGCCGAAAATACGATGATCGTCGACCTTGTACGAAACGATATCGGCCGTGTCTGCGAGTTCGGAAGCGTTGTAGTCGAAAAACTGTGCGATATCGAAGAGCACCCGACTCTATTTCATCTCGTATCGACCGTTCGCGGAAAACTTCGCAACGGCATCAAGTTTTCAGAGATCCTGCGGGCGGTCTTTCCATGCGGATCGATAACCGGTACGCCGAAGATCCGGACAATGGCGATCATTAATGAGATCGAGAATTCGAGCCGGGGCCTGTCCATGGGAGGGATCGGTGTTTACGTTCCTGAACAATGGGATCTTGGTGATTCGACGCTCGACGCTGTATTCGATCTCAGTGTCGCAATACGCACGATGGTCATTCGGGACGGCGAAGCTGTTTTCAACGTCGGGGGTGGCGTAGTGATCGACAGCGATCCGGAAATGGAATTTGAGGAGTCCATGCTCAAAGCTCAATCTTTGCTCAACGCGATCGGTGCTTCGTCTGCGGTAAACGAGAAGTAGTTGTGGGGAACCTTTGTCGCTCGATGGTGTCTAACACGTCACCACCGGCAAAGGAGAACCTAATGTCCAAACCTCAAATAAATGTCACACCGCTTATCGATGTCCTGCTCGTGCTCTTGGTCATCTTCATGGTCATAACACCGACGAAGCCGAGCGCGTTTCAGGCAAGAGTTCCAGCGG
>JBBKXD010000180.1:0-7675 GCA_037969295.1 Pyrinomonadaceae bacterium
TACGCCCGCATCTGGATCGGCTCGTCGTTTATAATGACGCCGTTGAAATCTAAGAGTAGTGCTTTGATCATATTCGTGAGTAAATTCTAGCAAACTGCCCAAACGCAGGCACGAATGGAACGCCGGCATCTTGCCGGCAAGATCGCGAAGCGATCTAAACCTTTACGCCGCAAGCGGCGTTGCCGGCAGGATGCCGGCGTTCCAGTCGAACATATTTCCCCGTCCGAGAATGTAATTCGCATCGAACGCACGCTTGAGCTCGGCCATCTCGTTCAGATACCGCTCGCCCATCATCACGTTCAGGTATTTTGCTTTAAGTTTGCCGATCCCATGTTCGGCCGAAACAGTACCGCCGAGCATCACCGCCTGAGCGATACACCGGCCATATATGTGGCGGGCCGCTTCAGCCTCGACCTCGTTTTTCGGTAGCAGATTAGCGTGAAGATGGCAGTCGCCGATGTGACCAAAGATCACATAGTCGATGCCACTCGCGTTGAGAGTGTCTTTGTAAAACTTCAAAAAGCCGGGGAACTTGTCGTCGGGGACGGCCATGTCGGTACCGACCTTCCGTTGTTTATGCCGGGCGATAAACTCATTGACCGACACCGGCAGAGCATGTCTGAACTCGCGCATCTTTTCGCGATCCTGTTCGCTGGTCGTGAACCACGACCGGTCAATATCTGCGTTGTGCTTTTCAAGAAGTGCGTTCCACTCTTCGAACAACGCGTCTTCGTTTTCGCTCGTCGTCTCCTGTTCGAAAAAGATCGCACCGGCCATGCCATCGGGGACCTCGGGAAATTTTTCACAAACAAACTTGAGCGCCCGATCGTCGAAGTATTCAAGCAGTGTCGCGTCAAGCCCATTTTGGATTTTAGATTTTCGATTTTCGATTGAAAGTAATCGCGCCTCATCAACAAGACTCAGCAGATCCGGCTCGCTTCCAAAAAAAACGATCCCGCTGAAAAACCCTTCAGGTCGCGCCAGCAGCGACAATTCGATCTCGGTGATCACACCGAGCGTCCCCTCGCTACCGATAAAAAGATCGATCGCGTCGAGCGGCCGTTCATTAAAAAATCCGCTGACGTTTTTTCGGACATCGGGGCGCTCGTAAGTTGGGATCTTTGCGGTGATCAAGCGGCCGGTATCAGTCTGCACCTCGATCACGTCGCCGTCCGCATTGACCGCCGTACCGCGCGTGACATGGATCTTTTCACCGTCAGCGAGCACGATCTTCAGCCCGTGAACAAACCCGCGCGTCGCTCCGTACTTGAAGCTCCTCGCACCCGATGCATTCGTCGCGACAGTGCCGCCGATCTGACAGCTCCACTCCGTCGGATCGGGCGGATAGAACAAACCTTCGGACTCGACGGCTTTCTGAAAATCACCGAGTATCACGCCAGCTTCGACAACCGCCGTCATTGTCTCGCGGTCGATCGATTTGATCTTGTTCAGCTTCTCGAGCGAGATGACATAACCGCCAAACGGTACCGCACCGCCGACCGTCCCGGTCCGCGCCCCCGAGATCGTCACCGGAATTTTCTGTTCGTTCGCTTCTCGCAAGATCTTCGCGATTTCGTCCGTCGTTTCAGGCACGAATAGCTTCTCGGCATGACCGCCGGACATGTTGCTGGCATCGGTAAGATAGTTCTGCAGCTCGTCCGGCTGAGTTTTAACTTGCATTCACGAGATTATACAAAATCGACCGGAGTGTTAAAATTCAGTCCATGACAATAGTCGTATTTTATGGCAACTCATGAACCCGCGATCGAGGCTCTCGCTAGGATTCTTGAGAGGGATCCTAATAACGTAGCGGTTCGTCTTAACTTGGCCACGCTTCTCTTTGAGGAAGCTCAGTATGAGCAGGCGTTGATGGAGAGCCAAACAGTCCTGGCGAGCGAGCCGGCGAATATCGACGCCCTGATACTTGCGTCCCAAGCCGCTGGAAACGTCGGCGACCATTCAAAGGCCGCCAGTTATCGAACGCTGTTGGATGCTCTCAGAAAAACTAGCGAACCGGATCCTTCGACCGACGCGTCGGAAGCAGGAGACGATCTTGTTGCAGACCGCGATGAATTCGACGGCGAAGTCGCTCTTCGGGTCGATGACGAATACATCGGCTTTGACGATTCGTTCTGGGAAGTCGAAAAGAGCACGGTCCGGCTGGACGACGTTGCCGGTCTTGAAGATGTGAAGCGTCGCCTAAATATTGCCTTTTTAGCGCCGCTACGGAATCCGGAGATGACGCGACGTTATGGCAAATCTCTCAGAGGCGGACTTCTGCTTTACGGTCCTCCCGGATGCGGCAAGACATTTATCGCGAGGGCGGTCGCCGGTGAAATGCAGGCAAAATTCATTTCCATTGGTCTTTCGGATGTCCTTGATATGTGGATCGGGGCGTCCGAGAAAAACATTCACGAGGTGTTTGAGCAGGCACGGCGGAATGCTCCCTGCGTTTTGTTTTTCGACGAGGTCGACGCACTCGGGCGCAAACGAAGCCTTACTCGAAATTCGAGCAGCGGGGCGATCAACCAGCTTTTAGCAGAACTTGACGGCACCAAGGATCAGAACGAGGGAGTGTTTGTACTTGCCGCGACAAATCATCCGTGGGACGTAGATACGGCACTGCGCAGGCCGGGCCGGCTGGACCGAACCGTGCTCGTTCTACCACCAGACAAGGTCGCACGTCGCGCAATTTTGCAATGGAATCTGCGTGAGCGTCCAGTAGACAAGGGCCTCGACCTCGATGCGATCGCGAAGCGAACAAGTGAATTTTCGGGCGCGGACGTAGCGCACCTCGTCGACTCCGCGGTTGAGTTCGCACTTGAGCGGTCGCTGGAAACCGGCGACGTTCATCCCGTCACGATGGACGACTTCAAAAACGCGTTGAAAGAAATCAAGCCTTCGGTGAGATCGTGGTTCGAGATCGCGAAGAACTATGCGCTCTTCGCCAACGACGGAGGCGTCTATGACGAGATGCTCGACTACCTTCGAAAAACAAAAATGATCTGATCGCATGCCCCTTCTCCCGGCTTCCAAATGAATGACAAGTTCGACAAATTGGTTGGAAGAGCCGCCCAGCTCGTTGAGATAGAACGATGGCGCGAAGCGATCGACCTGCTTATGAAAGCTCGGTCGATCGAACCCGGTGACTCATACTTGAATTCCCTTCTTGCCCAGTCTTTCATCGGGCTCGAAGACCACGCGGAGGGTTTGAAATACGCTGAAATCTCAGTGTCGTTGGCACCGGACGAGGAGTGGGGACACCGATTGCGAAGCGTCGCGCTGAACGCACTGGACAGGAAGACCGAATCTCTCGCGGCCGCCGAAGAAGCGGCGCGAATCGATCCTGAAGAGGCGTTTGCCCTGTATACGCTCGCGACCGCTCAACTATCGGCGGGTAAGATAGACGAAGCTGGTGTAACAGTCGACAAGTTGCGCGAACTACATCCCGCTTTGTTTATCTCTCATTTCGCCTTCGGCAACTACTACCTCCAGAAGAGCGATCATCGGTCAGCGGAGAAGAGTTTCCGGCGAGCTCTTGAGATAGATCCCCTGTCACCGGATGCGCGAAATAATCTGGCAATCGCCATGATGCGAAAAGAGGAGCGCGTCTATCGTCCCCTCTTTGATGCTTCGAAGCTTTCGATCATCGAAGCACCCGACCCGGACGAGGTTCATCGACATTTCGGTGAAGCTATCAAACTCGATCCGACGAGCGACGTTGCGATCAACAACTTTCGCAACCAGTTTCGTTATGCGTTTCCAGTTTATTTGGCGGTCGCCCTGTTGCCATTCGGAATGATGATCTTCTTCGTAAATCCGGCGTGGGCGATTATTTGGAGCATCATCTTTCTATTCTCGGTTTTCAGCGGCTTTAGAGAAGTTCGGAGGAAGAGATCGGAAATCGCGACCGACTTGAAGCCGATACTGGACAACTTGCCTCGGCTGACGCTCTGGGACAGGGTTAACGAGATCGCTAACTTTCTTCAATCATTTGCCGGAAAGACATGGCCCGCTCATGCCGTCGCTCTCCTTGCAGTTTTCATTCGTCACATAGATTTCGGCGGCGGACCGCCCCCAACCGGACAAAGTACGTGGAACGTAGCTGCGGCTTATATCATCGGCTTTGGCAGCGCCATCTGGTTAGGCCACCTACTTAAGAAAGACGACGAATAGTTGCTATCTGTATTCCAATTCCCTCTCTCTCAAATATTTCAGCCGGTCGCGGAGTTCGGCCGCACGCTCGAATTTCATTTCTTTCGCGGCGTGACGCATATCCATTTCGAGTTGCGCGATCGTCTCTTTAAGCTGCTTCGGCGAATACTCTTCGAACTTGTCGAGGTCGAGCGGCACCTTAAAATAATCAGCCTCGTACGCTGTCACGAGCGTTGCGTCGATCGACTTAATGATCGTCGTCGGCGTGATGCCATGCTCCGTGTTGTACTCCTCCTGGATCTTCCGCCGCCGCTGCGTTTCGCCGATGGCGTTCTCCATGGAGCGTGTGATCTTGTCGGCGTAAAGTATCGCCTTGCCGTCGGAGTTTCGAGCCGCCCGGCCCATTGTCTGGATCAGCGAACGCTCCGATCTCAAAAAACCTTCCTTGTCCGCGTCGAGAATGGCGACGAGCGAAACTTCCGGCAGATCGAGGCCCTCGCGAAGCAGGTTGATGCCGACCAGAACGTCGAACACGCCGCGGCGCAGATCGCGCAAGATCTTGATCCGCTCGAGCGTCAGTATTTCGCTGTGAAGATAATTGACCTTGACGCCGACCTCGGCGAAATACTCGCTCAAATTCTCAGCCATCCTCTTTGTCAGCGTCGTCACGAGCACGCGCTCATTTCGCTCGGCGCGAAGTCTGCATTCTTCAAGCAAGTCGTCGATCTGTCCCTTAACGGGCCGGACCTCGACAACCGGATCGAGCAAACCCGTCGGTCGAATTATTTGCTCGATCACCTCGCCCTCTGTGCGCTGTAGCTCGTACGGTCCCGGCGTGGCGGAAACGTAGATCGTCTGTCCGATGCGTGCTTCGAATTCCTGAAAATTGAGTGGGCGATTATCTTTCGCGCTGGGCAGACGAAATCCGTACTCGACCAGCGTGCTCTTTCGCGATTGATCGCCCTTGAACATCGCCCCGAGCTGCGGGATCGTTTGGTGAGATTCGTCGATCACCATCAGCGCGTCCTTCTGAAGATAATCGAGAAGCGTAGGCGGCGGGGCACCCGGCGGTTTGCCGGTCAGATGCCTGGAATAGTTCTCGATGCCGCGGCAAAAACCCATCTCCTTTATCATTTCAAGATCGTACATCGTCCGCTGGTGCAGCCGCTGCGCCTCCACGATCTTGCCCTCATTCACAAGCACTTCCTCGTGCTGTATAAGCTCTTCGCGGATGGTCTTGACCGCCCGCTTTATGGTCGGCTTCGACATCACATAGTGCGTTTTAGGATAGATCGGGATCCGGGTTTCGTGTTTCGTCAAGACTTCGCCGAGAAGCGGATCGATCGTGTAGATCGCGTCTATCTCATCGCCCCAAAACTCGACACGATAGGCCTGATCGCTATAACTCGGGTATATCTCGATGACGTCGCCGCGGACGCGGAAAACGCCACGGTCGAAATCGATATTAACGCGCTCGTACTGCAGATCTACGAGTCTTTGGAGGAACTCGTCGCGCTTGATCTTCATTCCCGGCTCGATAAATATCAACATTCCGTAATAGGCATCCGGGTCGCCGAGACCGTAGATACAGGAAACGGACGCGACGACGATGATGTCCCGACGCTCGAACAAGGCACGCGTCGCGGACAAACGCAGCCGGTCGATCTCGTCGTTTATCGTCGCTTCCTTTTCGATGTAGAGGTCCGACGCCGGGACATAAGCCTCGGGCTGATAGTAGTCGTAGTACGAGACAAAATATTCGACCGCGTTTTCAGGAAAGAACGTTTTAAATTCCTGATACAGCTGGGCCGCAAGCGTTTTATTGTGGGCCAGCACCAGCGTCGGAAGCTGAGTTTTCTCAATAACGTTGGCGATCGTGAACGTCTTGCCGCTGCCGGTTATACCGAGCAGGACCTGGTCCTTGACGCCGTCGTTCAGGTTCTGGACGAGCTCGCCGATCGCTTCGGGTTGATCTCCCTTCGGAACATTATCGGAGACGAGTTTGAAACCCCTGTCCCCAATAATATTTGGTCTTGGTACTGCTTCCGTCATGATTCTCAAGATAGAACACTTCGAACTTTGGCCTTTATCGGTCGCGGCATTTAACCGCAGATGACACAGATAACGCGGATGAAAACGGTTATCCTCTTCGATCGGCGTCATCCGCGTTATCTGCGGTTAGATGTCGCTGTCATAAAGAACGAGTCCCTTACAAGGACGATACAATTCATCCTAACCAAACGCTCACGCGAAAAACAATTGCGTATTGAAAATTAAAATTTCGTTTTCGTCGCTTTCGCAACCGCGCAAACTTTACGCTCGAACGTTTTCGTAATACAGTTGTCGAACACTCAGAACAGTTCTTCTCATATGACTGGAGCATCCACCGTTTCAGAAACTTTTATTCCCGGCATCGAGCTTATTCACCGCGGCAAAGTGCGCGATGTTTACAAGGTCGATGACGAACGCTATTTGCTCGTCGCGACCGACCGCATCTCTTCGTTCGACTGCATTCTTCCAACGCCGATCCAGCGAAAAGGCGCGGTGCTGACCTCGGTCTCGGCGTTTTGGTTCGACAAGCTTCGCGACATCGCACCAAATCACCTGCTCACCTCCGACACGCGCGAAATGCCCGAACCGATCTCGAGGATGCAAGAGCTTCGAGGCCGCTCGACACTGGTCAAGAAGGCGAAAGTCTTCCCCGTCGAATGCGTCGTCCGCGGATACCTCGAAGGCTCAGGCTGGAAAGATTATCTTGCGACGGGCAGGATCTCGGGACACGAACTGCCCCGCGGATTACGGCAATGCGACCGGCTTCCGGAACCGATCTTTACACCGGCTACAAAAGCCGTGACGGGACATGACGAGAACATCAACGAGTCCCGATTTGCCGAGATCGTCGGCCAGGAAACTACAAATTATCTTCGCTCAACTTCCCTCGCGCTTTATCGCAAAGCCAGCGAATACGCTGCTACGCGGGGAATTATCATTGCTGATACTAAATTCGAATTCGGCGTTGATGCCGACGGTGAGATCATCCTGATCGATGAGGTGCTTACGCCCGACTCATCACGATTCTGGCCGGCTGACACGTTTGAGCCCGGCCATGCTCAGCCTTCTTTTGATAAGCAGTTCGTTCGCGAATACCTCGAAACGCTGGACTGGAACAAACAACCTCCTGCTCCGCCGCTCCCTGACGACATCGCGGCCGCAACCACGTCGCGGTATCTCGAAGCCTTTCGACTCTTAACTGGGAAGGATCTGCCCGAAGACTAGGGCCGACATTTAATATGCGCAAGCAGATGGAAACCTTGATCGGCGAGATGCTCGACGGCCGGATACTGCTGGACGAGGCCATCACCGAATTTGAGAAGATCTATATTCAAAAAGCGCTCGAGCGGAACTCCGATCATCTTTGTAATACGGCGACCGCTCTCGGCATCCACCGCAACACTCTCTCCAAGCGAGTCGCGAGTTACAACGGCAAGCCGAAGGTTGCCGCAAAGCGGCCCACCAAATC
>JBBKXD010000181.1:0-5237 GCA_037969295.1 Pyrinomonadaceae bacterium
CGGCGAGCACAAGCGCTCGACCCGCTATCATCCAGTGCCCACGCACACGTCGGGTTGGCTCTGTATCGCGCCCGGCGTTTCGACGAGGCAGCCGCGGAATTGCGAAAGGCGCTGGAATTTAATCCGCAGGCTGTAGATGCGCATATTATTCTCGGTTTTGTTTACGTGCAGCAGAGAAAGCACGAGGAGGCAATTGCCGAATTTAAGCTCGTAGTTGAAATTACGGAACGAAATCGGAGTATACTGGCACTACTCGGGTGGGCATATGC
Source organism: Pyrinomonadaceae bacterium (assembly GCA_037969295.1). Lineage (GTDB taxonomy): Bacteria > Acidobacteriota > Blastocatellia > Pyrinomonadales > Pyrinomonadaceae > OLB17. Next base: position 270 of record JBBKXD010000181.1, read on the forward strand.
TTCAGCGGGAAAGAGCGACGAAGCGCGAGCAATTCTAAAAGAATTTGATTCTGAGGCAGGGAAACGGCCGGTTTCTCAGATAGAAACGGCGATGATCTATATTGCACTCGGCGAGCGTGACCTGGCGTTTGAATGGCTGGAAAAGGCGTACAACGAGCGGGCGTGGCAGTTAGGGTTCATAAAGGTCGATCCGATCTTCGATCCGCTTCGCGGGGACGCGCGCTTTGCGGAACTGATGCGTCGCGTCAATCTGATTCCCTGACGCGTCCAACCCAAGACCATTCAAAAGGCAATCGTTAATACAGTCCCCGAACAGCGTTTCGCAGCCTGCTCACGACATCTTTCTCCGCCGGGGTCCCGTCCGGATAGATCACATTAGTATTGAAGACAATGATCGACGCTTGACGAGTCGCTGGCTCGAAATCGATGTAGCTGATAAACCCGTTCTGATCACCGCCGTGGCCGATGAACGTGCGGCCGTCGCGGCGGTCGAGAAAATAGATTAGACCGATATCCGTCGTGAATCCCGTATTGCCATTGGCATCCGCCGTGGTCGGCAATTGCGGTTTCCACATTTCTTCTAGTGAGGAACGCTTGAGGACAATCTCATTACGATCACGGTCACCAACACCAATCAGAAAATTCAAATACTTCATCATGTCCGCGATCGGCGAATTAAGACCGCTGTTCGAAACCGTGATGCCGGTGTTCGCATCGAATCGTCCCTCGGTCCGTTTGCCGTCGCGGATGTAGTACGAGTGTGAGCGGTGCTTCAGCAGATGATACGGCGTGGCGTCGAAGTAACTTGAGTACATCCCGAGCGGCTTGAGAATATTCTTATCGACATAGACTTCATAGTCGTCGCCGCTGAGCTTCTCGATGATCCTTCCGAGAAAAATTACCGCGGGATTTGAATAGCTGAATTTGCTGCCCGGTTTGAAAAGGATCTCTGTAAACGGAAGCATCGCGACAAGTTGCGAATATTCGGTCGGCTCGAACGGCTCCCAATCTTCACCTTTGTCCCATGGCCACGTCGGATTTCTGAAACCCGCGGAATGCGTCATCAGATGCCGGATCGTGATCTCGTCCATCGAGCCGAACTTGTTGTGCACCTCGCGCAGCTCGGGCAGATATTTCGTCACCGGATCGTCGAGCTTCAAAAGCCCTCGGTCGCGAAGCTGCATGATCGCAATACCCGTGAATGGTTTCGTGTTCGACGCCCAGTGGTAGATCGTATTCGCATCGACGGGCTGTTTCTTTTCAAGATTTGCCGAGCCGTAATGCCGGTCGAAAACTACGCCACTGTCTTTCAGAAATATGAAGCTGCCGCCGACGATCCCGGCGTCTTTCAGTTCCTTGAGATATGTCTCGTCGAACTTCTTGAATTTGTCGGACTGGGCATTGGTGGCGATGGTGGCAAAGATCATTAGCGCTGCGAGTATTGGTTTCATCGACGATGCGGCCGAGGACGGCTCTCCGGAAAAACTGAAAAGTGAAAACTAGAAACTGAAAACGTGCTATTCGGGAATAACTGAAAACTGATAATGTCGCCGATTTTATCACGGGGTGCAAAATCGGATGAACCGGATCAAAATCCTTAGATCCGTTCGATCCGCCTAATCCGCGTTCAAAAAAAGGTTAACCCGACCCCGCACACACTCGCTACCGCGCGTGTATGGCCTGTTATACAATCAAGCTAATGAGTTCTTACGAGTCTTTATCAGAAACTCAACAGTTCGCCTGCCGGGTGATCGCCGATCACGCGCGATCGACGGCGTTCGCGATCGCCGATGGCATTCTGCCCGGCAACGAGGGACGCAATTACGTCCTCCGCAAAATCATGCGCCGCGCGATCTATCACGGACGCGAGCATCTTGGTTTGAAAGACCTGTTCTTTTACAAGGTCTGCGATTTCGTCATCGATCAGATGCATAACGCTTTTCCGGAGCTTGAAACGCAGCGCGAATTCATCGGCAAGATGGTGCGACTCGAGGAGGAGAGGTTTGGAAATACGCTGACGGTCGGTATGGACAAAATGATGAAGTGGCTGGACGAAAACTTACCACTTTCATTCGAAGGGTTCATGTTACCGTTCGAAATGAACAGCCTTGCGAAGTTCTACGATACTTATGGGTTCCCGATTGACCTTATTTATGTAATCGTCTCCGACCGCGTTAAGGAGATCAACAAAACGCGTCAAGACGGTAGCTACTTGGTCGAGCCGATTATGGATGTATTCACTGAAGGTGTTGAACGTGCGATTGCAGACCTTCAGGCTCAATCGGGCATCGGCCACACGGAGCGTAAATCCCAGATCAGCCCTATCTACGCCGAGCTGTTAGAAAAGATTGGCGCCGGTAAATTTCATGGCTACGACACAACGCGTCTCGACGATGCGGGTGTTGTCGGAATCGTCAAAAACGATAAGCAAGTAGATGCACTGAACGCCGGCGAAGAAGGACTGGTCGTTTTAAAAGACACGCCGTACTACGCAGAAGCCGGAGGGCAGGTCGGCGACACCGGGAAGCTCTTCAACGATCACGTGCAGGTCACTGTGGTCGACACGTTTTCCCCCGTCGCCGGATTGATCCTTCACAAATCAAAAGTGGAGAGCGGCTCGATCACGGTCGGTGACAAGGTAACAGCAATCGTCGACGCGGAAAAGCGCGACGCGACACGACGCAATCACACTGCGACCCATCTCGTCCACGCGGCGCTCCGCGAAGTTCTTGGCACCCATATCAAGCAGGCCGGCTCGGTGGTCGCACCCAATTACTTGCGATTCGACTTCACGCATTACCAGCCCGTGACGGAGGAGCAGATCGTCGAGATCGAGGACCTTGTAAATCGCTACATTCTCGAAAATCACCCGGTCAACACGGACGTCATGGCGATCGAGGAGGCGATGCGCGGCGGAGCGATGGCACTGTTTGGTGAAAAGTACGGCTCCGATGTTCGTGTCTTGAGCGTCGGCGACGGCGTATTCTCGAAAGAGCTCTGCGGCGGAACGCACGTCAAAGCGACGGGCGATATCGGTGCGTTCAAGATCACATCCGATGAGGCGATCGCCTCCGGCGTTCGACGTATTCGCGCGATCACGGGCTTTGACGCATTCGAGCGTTTTCGCGAGGACGAGCGGCTGATCGATCGCAGCCTGGGTGTTCTGAAAACGCAGCGTGACAATCTTCCGGCGGCGATCGAGCGTCTGCAGGAAGAAGTGAAGCGTACGCGGAAAGAGATCGAGGATCTGAAACTGAAGATCGCGACCGGTGCGACCGGCCCAGCGACGGCGAACGGCGACGAAGCCCGCGATGTGAATGGCGTGAAGGTTCTCGGAAAGATCGTCGACGGACTCGACGCCAATGGCCAGCGTCAACTTTCGGATACACTGTTGGCGCGTCTGAAGTCGGGTGTTGTCGTGCTCGGACGCGCGAGCGAGGGTAAGGTCAGCATCATCGTCCGTGTGTCGGACGATCTTACCGCGCGAGTGAAAGCCGGAAACGTAATCAAAGAGATCGTCCCGATCGTCGGTGGAAAAGGCGGCGGCCGCCCCGACATGGCCGAAGGCGGCGGCTCGGAGCCCGACAAACTCGGGGAAGCGATCGATGCGAGCTACGAGGTGATTGAGAAGATGCTTGCTCAGTAAAGAGAGGCGTTTTGAACGCGGATTGGGCGGATATAGCGGATTTCACGGATATGAAGAATCTTATTCTTATCCGTTTTATCCGCCTGATCCGCCCAATCCGCGTTCGAGAAATTCTAAGGGAATACGGTCTCGCCCGTTACGTAGAATATCTCGGCTCCGGTTGATTCGGACCGATCGATTCCCGGACCGAACGCTCGACCTGTTTCTCCGCACAGCTCTGCGATGTGATCAGCATCACCGAACCCACGACGACAGCGGCCCCGATCAGCATCTGCCCCGTCATTGCCTCGCCGGCGATCATCCATCCGAGAATTACAGCGATAACCGGATTGACGTACGCGTAAGTCGCGACCATCGATGGCCGGGCATTTTTCAGCAGCCAGCTATACGCCGTAAATCCGACCAGCGATCCGAAGACGAGCAGGTACACGAAGCCGATCAGCGATGCGGATGATACCCCGGCCGGATCGAACGTCGACCATTCGCCGCGAACCATCCCGACCAGCAGCAGCGACACACTGCCCGCGAGCATCTGCATTCCAGCCGTCAACAGCGACGATTTCGGAACCGACGCCCGCAGCCCATACATCGAACCGGTCGCCCACGACAGTGCGCCAAGCATAACCGCGACGATCCCGATCCATTGGGCAGCACCCCCGCCCTGAACGCCGTTTGTCGCCCGCCCGCTTATCAAGAGCCATACGCCGGCGAAGCCGATCAAGAGTCCGAGTGCGACCCTCCAATTCGGCCGGCCGCGTTTTAGCCACAGCCAACTGAGCACGACGATCCATAGCGGCTCGGTTGCGACAAGCAGCGCCGCTAGACTCGACGGAATGTAATGCTGTGCGAGTACCACACCGCCGTTGCCGCCGAGCAGAAGCAAAGTTCCGACGACAAAACTCGTCTTCCAGTGCTGGAGCGTCGGCGTCTCGTAATCCTTCGACATACGCGCCCAAAGGAACAGGATCGAGCCGGCAAGCGCGAATCGCGATCCCGCCATCAGAAATGGAGGAAGCGTCTCGATGGCGTACTTGATCGCGAGATACGTCGATCCCCAAAATACGTACACAGCGAAAAAGGCCGCAATCAATATCAGCAGTTTGCGGCCGGCAGCCGTCGTTCGAACCTCGTGTAACGTCATCTCACTTACCCCTTGCTTTCGTTAATCCTTCCAACTCGATCGGAACCAGTGTTCCTTCCTTGAATGTTTTCAGCACGACGGTCGTACGCGTGTTGACGATGTTCGGCAATCCCTTGATCTTCTCGCGAAGAAATAACCCGAGCGACTCGGCATCGCGGCTCACGACCTTGATGTAAAAACA
>JBBKXD010000182.1:0-3644 GCA_037969295.1 Pyrinomonadaceae bacterium
ACGCCATCGGCGGTCAATGACGCGTGTTTCACACGCTCGGTTGAAAATTGTCTGCTACTACATGCTCGCTTCGCTCGCATGTAGCTAAAGTTGTGGTCGCGTGCTCCGCACGCTTAAGAAGGAGATCCGACTACGCCCGCATCGCCGTCAAGATCTCATCGACGACCTTCTTGGCGTCGCCGAATAGCATCTGCGTATTTTCTTTATAGAACAACGGATTGTCGACGCCGGCATAGCCGCTCGCCATCGAGCGTTTCATGACGATCGTATCGCGCGCTTCCCAGACGTGCAGGACCGGCATGCCCGCGATCGGCGAAGCGGGATCGTCCATCGCGGACGGATTTACGATGTCGTTCGCGCCGATGACCCACGAGACATCGGTGCCGCTGAACTCGTTGTTGATCTCGTCCATCTCGAAGACGATGTCGTAGGGAATGTTCGCTTCCGCCAGCAGAACGTTCATGTGTCCCGGCAGACGACCAGCGACAGGGTGGATAGCAAATGTAACTTCGGTGCCGCCTTCCTTGAGAATTTTCACGACCTCGGCCAACGAGTGCTGGGCCTGAGCGACCGCGAGTCCATAGCCCGGAATGATGATCACCTTCTTCGATTGCTGCAGCATGGATGCAGCAGTTTCGGCATCGATGCTGCGCACTTCGCCTTGTGGCTCACCGCTCGCCGAGGTCGCGACCGCTCCGCTTTCGGTACCGAATCCGCCGAGCATGACGCTGACGAATGAGCGGTTCATACCCTTGCACATGATGTAGCTGAGGATCGCGCCGGATGATCCGACAAGTGCGCCCGTGATTATCAGCAGATCATTCGAAAGCATGAATCCTGCCGCCGCCGCCGCCCATCCCGAGTAGCTGTTGAGCATCGAGACGACGACCGGCATATCCGCACCGCCGATAGCCATGATGAAGTGAACTCCGAGAATTCCGGTTACGACGGTCGCGATCAGCAGCGGCCATTGTCCGGTTTGCGCATCCGGCGACATGAAAAACGCGACACCAAGCCCTATCGTCACGAGCAGCATGATGATGTTGATCAGGTGACGTCCCGGAAGCATAAGCGGCTTGCCGCTGATCGAGCCACGAAGCTTGAGGAACGCTATCACGGATCCGGTGAACGTGACCGATCCGATACAGACGCCGATAAAGATCTCAGCGGTGTGAAGGTTCATTTCCGCCGCCGTCATGTTGGCGTGCGGCCCGAGGTAGGTCGCGAATCCGACAAGCACCGCTGCGAGACCGACAAAGCTATGCAGGATCGCGACGAGTTCCGGCATCGAGGTCATCTGCACGCGGCTCGCGAGGATCGCTCCGATGATGAGTCCGGGGATGAGCGCCGCGGCAAGAATGGGAAGCCCGCCGGTATTCATCGCGGCTCCGGTCGCGACAAGCGCGATCAACATTCCGATGATGCCGTACCAGTTACCGCGACGTGCGGTCTCCTGCCGGCTTAATCCGCCGAGGCTAAGGATAAACAACGCGCTCGCGGCGATGTATGCGATTGTGATGAGGCTAGTTTCCATCAAAGGTATCGAATTCCGAGTTCCGAATTCCGTCCCGTCAGGGACGATAGATAATAGCCCACCGATTCATCGGTGGGTAGAGATGACAGACATCGTTCCAGTCCGGCTAGGGACGGCTGAATCAGTCGAACACATGCCGAATGTCATATTCCATCTCATGCGCGTCGAGGAACGAAAGAAATTCCGTTTTGAAGTCTGTCTTCTTGTGATGCTCCGCCTGATTATCAATGTAGTGAATAGTCCGTGCTTTTTCGCCTATTGAAATTGAGAACGCGCCGTAACCTTCCTGCCATTCAAATAATCGATGTTCAGGAAATGTATCGTGTACCCATTTCGACGAGCCGCCCTTAATGAGCTGAATTCCTTTCGATATCGAGAGCGTCTTCGGCAACGAGAGCAAGAGATGAACATGATCGTCGACGCCGCCGGAATGGATCAACTTCATCTTATTCTCACGCGCAATCCCACCCATATACGGTAGAAGACGCGATTGGAGCTCTGGTGTGATCATTCGTCGACGTTCTTTTGTGCTAAATACGCAATGCATCAATTGGCTGACGTAGGAGTGTGCCATATTGTTTTTTCAGCCGTCCCTTACGGGACTGGGTTCTTTGTTTTCAACGTTACCCACCGCTGAAGCGGTGGGCTATTCTCGGGGCGTCCCTTACGGGACGCATTTCTCCAAAAGTTTACGACCGTAGTCATTGCTCCACGCGTGTCCTTGTTGTCAAAATACCGTGGGCTAAGGCCCACGGCTAAATTCGCCTGACCGCTACGCGGTCGCACCCGGATCGGTCAAAAAATAACCACCATAGAACCTTCGGAAATCTTCTCGTAAACCTTGGAAATGTCGCGAAGGTGCACTACAACGCATCCCCATGAAAGATGTCGTGATCCGTCATTTTGCCATTCATTCGCCCATCCGTGAAAGCCGATGCCTCCACCAAGCTCCGTATTTTCAAGAGTCGCTTTGCGCTCCTTCCAGCTCTTGGTGATCAGCATGGCTTGTTGCTCTGTGATGAAACCTTCTCCGCGTCCCCGATCAGCATCATATTTGTTTGGATAATTGATCTTGATCCAATGCCCGCCGTAAAACATTCCGTACGGGCCCTCAAAATTGCCGCGGCGTTTGGCTATAACGAAGTACATTCCTTTCGGCGTTTTGTTGTCGCCCTCGACTAGCTTGCGACCCTTCCCCTGGCCAAGACTAATGTCATATTCATTGATCAGTTGGCCCGTGTCATATAGCCGCATTTTATAGCTTGCCTGATCCACTAACACGAGTGTCTTTTCATTGTGAGGCGAGAGTAAAGTACGGTTGGCGCGAATAAACTCCGAAGGTGGTGTGTAATGTTCCGTTATCCAGGCCTGGTCTTTGCCATTTGATGATGGCCAGTATGTAGGTGCCAGCTGGCCGTCCCATCGCATTTCGAAATGAAGGTGAGCGGAAAACGTTTTTTGTGGATCCTGGCCAATCGCCCCGATTCGTTGCCGCCTCCTAACGGTTTGATTTACTTCTACAGACATTTCTGACAAATGGGCGTAGAGCGAATATATCGTGCGCTTCTCGTGGTTAGAATAAAATACGTGTTCAACCATGACGACATTTCCCCAAGGCTGCCCGAAATTTTCCGCTACCGTCACTCGTCCTGTGGCCGTTGCAAATACAGCCTGATTTAGATCGGTATTTCCCCCACCGGCCCCGTTCCAATCCTCCCCTGGGTGTATGCCAAGACTGTATACTTCACCGAATTTCGTAGCGACAAACCAGCCTTTGTGTTCGGTGCCCGTCACCTTATCGGTATACGAACCTTCTCCGTTCACATCGCCTATCGGAAAATCGAATCCGTCCGCAGACGGAAAATCGACCTTTAAGTATTCGTCGAAAACATTCCCTGAAATCAGTCGGTGGGGGGATTCGTCCTCAACGGTGTGCTCATTGGTTCCGACAATGCGACCACACCCGGCGAGAAACATTCCCAGGCCAAGGGTCAAAATAGCGACACCGCGAAAGTCGGGACAAACCGACCGCGAAATTACCCATGAAAAACGGCTGATTGTTGTTGGCTCTCGATCCACCTGTTCCCTACTTCCTAAACATCCCCAACAT
>JBBKXD010000183.1:0-6522 GCA_037969295.1 Pyrinomonadaceae bacterium
CTTGCGGGTGCCGCCATCACCGGAGACGTTACGACCCCCGGCAAGCTTCCGAACGGAATGATCGGAACGATCGGGGTGTTGGCGACATTCGCAAATGGAAGCCGGATCCCTTCGACCAGAATATTATCGGCACGGATCGCGGCCGGTGCTTCGTATCCGCGAGACGCGGCCACCGCGATCACTTCTTCAAATGGTTGATCGTTGTCGTTCGGGTCGCGATCGACCGAATACAGACCGTCGCCTTCGACACCGACGCCGCCCGCCGCGATGCCGTTCTTGTAGATCGGAATGCCGCCGGCATCGCCCGACAAACCGAGCGGAAGACCGGCGATCGAAACATCGGAACACGGAAGCGTCGAAAACTGTACGCCATAGAGCGGTCCGCCCGGCCGGTTATCGACGCCCGGCGGAAAATGCTCCTGGATGATGAATGAAGCAGTTCGTGTCGTGAACGCATTGCCGCCGGACGAAAAGATCCCGGCTGTTCCGGCTTTCGAATTCGACGCAGCCGACGATGGAACCAACAGATCTTCCAGACCCGAGCCCGCACGTCCTACGCTGCGGATCCGAGTCATCGCCGGTGCTCCCGTCATCGTAAAAGTTCCCAGTAGATTTCCTTCGTTATCCGTGACCGAGACCGTGACGCGGCGATCGAGCGCGACGGCGGTCGAGACGGCTTGCGAGATGATCGTCTGAACATCCAAAACCGTCAGGCTATTTTGCGATTGGACCGGTGATGCGAGAAGTAGCGAGATCACAACGCCGGCGAAAGATCCGAATGTTATGCACCTCATGACCGTTTGAATTCTATACGATATCGAATTTGAAGCAAACTTATCTTCCGCGCCGGATGCCGCCGCCAAAAAATCCTTGACATGGAATTCGCCCCGTTGTAGTTTTCCTTTACTTCAATTCCGGCGTTTTTTTTTGTTTGTTTAATGGTATTTCCAGCGTCTTGTTCTGATCAAGACCGCTGATCCGAGTATCCCATGCCGAAAAGCTCATACCCTCGTCGCCCATTGCGGGTTTTGGTGCGCGCCGTTTTCGTTATCGTCGTGTTAGGGTCCTTGATCTCCCTGGCCTGCCGGATGGGATCAAGCGCTGATGGGATTGCTCAGCGAAGCTCGAACCGTCCGGATTCCTCAAATACGGTTCTAGAAAACGTGAATATCACTACCGCACCTGTCTCGCCGTCTCCCAATCAATCTGGGAAAGTAGAACTGTATGAAATACCGGCTAGCAAGGATGCGCTGCACTTTCTATTAAGGAATGGACTGCCAAAGACTATTTTCATCGCCTACAAAGGGGGTGAAGCCAACGGTGAGGCGATGTTTATGCCTTACGACCTGAGATGCCCTGTCGGGAGCCGGGGAGAATCCGAATCCGTTGGTCCTGATTTTCATTTTTTCCCACCCCAAAGTCCGCTCCGTTCTGGAGAAGAGGCTAAGTTTACTATTAGGAAGCCGGAGGCGCGCGGAGTTTGCTCGATTCATATCACTTACTACGATGATGAAGCCGTGGCCAGCCTTATAAACGAAAAGGGCGTGGAAATAACTGATCCGGATCAAACGAGAATTGATAAGAACCGGAAGATTCTTAAATTGAAATTCAGAGTGGTTGACTAGAGGTAGCTTTCGGACCTCGACGCGGTACCCAAGAACCCGTCGAGACTCTGTTGACCTGAGTACGTTCCCTCGTTGGTCTTCGTAAAGTTTAGGTCGCGCTAAATAGGCAGTCTGAGGTGGTCTAATTTTCCCGGACTCAAAAGTCTGGATAGAATTGGATTATGAGAAAGTACGAGGATGAGTTCAAGCGAGAGGCGGTGAGGAAGATCCTTGACGGGCAGTCGGTGGCGTCGGTTGCGCGAGAGCTTGGAGTTTCGACGGCCCAGCGTCATCACTGGAGGAAGCAGAAGCTGGAAGTCGCGACGGATGTCGAGCGAGAGATCGAGCTGAAGCGCCGGCTGCGGGAGGTCGAGATGGGTCGTGGTATCAGACACGAGGCATTTGGGGCTTTCCTGAGTGGACCATTGAAGAGGTTTTTTACGAGCCTCGGCGAGCAACGGCGATACGCCTTCGAGAAATTCTTCGTAATCCGAGCCGTTTCAAAAAACGCAAGGTAGGAGATGTTCTCACCGACGACTATTACGTTAACGCGGCCTACCGTTCCCGGACACGAATCTCTTAATATTCCCATTCATTATCACACCGTCAATAATTATCGACGGAAAGTTAAGGGCACTAATCGCCTCGACGACGAGACCCTTCGACGGCACTGAACTTGCGCCCGCCTTGCCCAAAAATCGAAACCGAAGGACAATCGGGTTAGCAGCCACAGCGGTCGCCCTCGGCGCGATCGCTGCACTCGGAAATAAATTCTTAAATGCGATGTCGACGAGTTGGGCCAAATTTCTTGGAAGTTCGCTCGGTATAATCCTCTTCACGGTCATCTGCGTTCACGCACAGAGATCGGGCGGACGCTTGTCCGGGAATGTTACGGACAGGGACGGCAAGCCCGTAGCCGGTGTGACGGTCGTCGCGACGAATCAGACGAGTTCGGAATCGTCGTCGCGTGTCACGGCCGCCGATGGGAATTACGCGTTTCGACTCAGTGCCGGTGCGTATCGAATCGGCGTTCGCCCGCCGTATGAGGCGCGATTCGAGCGTGGCAAGACCGAAGAGTACGGAGTTTATTCGAACGTCATCTGCGATGAGTCGAAAAAGAATTGCGCGCTCTTGGAGAATATAATCGTCGGCGGCGATGTGACGCGAAAGATCGATTTCCAGGTCGAACGGACAGTGGACGACACCGCGGGTGTGTCTGGCGTCGCGGAGAACACGAAGCCAGGTGCTCGGGAATTTCGCGATCGTTGGCGGATCGAGTTTCCAGAATACGATCGATACGGTGACGAAGGAGCTCGCGGCCGCGATATTCCCTTCCGGCGGGGACGTTGGTACAACCCGTACGAGAAGAACGTCCTAAAGGGCGATCTGCCGATCTTCGGTGATGACTATTTCCTGATCTTGTCGGGCGTCAGTACGAGCGGGATCGAGATCCGCCGCACGCCTTCCGGAAATAACGTCAGCTCGAACGAGCCTGACAGCAACAATTTTTTCGGACGCCCCGAGAGCCTTTCCTTCAATCAGACGATCCAGCTTTCGTTTGAGTTCTTCAAAGGCCAGACTGTTTTCCGCCCGCGACAGTGGGCGATAAAGATCTCGCCGACATTCAGCGTGCCGAACTATCTGAACGCCCGCGAGAACGGCATCGTCAATATCGATGTCCGCCGCGGGACCAATCGCGTCGACATGCACGCTTCGCTTGAGGAAGCGTTCGCTGAGGTCAAGCTGTTCGATGTCAACGACAACTACGATGCGGTCTCGGTGCGTGCCGGTATCCAGCCGTTCAACGCGGACTTTCGCGGATTTTTGTACTCGGACAACAATCTCGGCGCACGCGTGTTCGGAGCATTCTCAAACAACAAATCGCAATTCAACGTCGCATATTTTCGCCAGCTCGAGAAAGATACGAACAGCAATCTCAACTCGCTCGAAAAGCCGCGGAACCAGAACGTCTATGTCGCGAATTTCTTCCGGCAGGATTTTCTTGTCAAGGGTTATACGATCCAGGGCGTCGCGGCATTCAACGACGACCGGGCGAGCACGCACTACGACAGCAACGGTTTTATAGTCCGGCCGGCGCTTGTCGGCAGCGCGCGGCCGCACTCGATCAAGGCGGGTTATGTCGGCGTCAACGGTGACGGGCACATCGGCTGGCTGAATCTTTCTAACTCGTATTATTTCGCGTTCGGCGAGGATGACTTCAACCCGATCGCCGGACGGCGGACCAACATTCGCGCGCACATGGCGGCGGCCGAAGCGTCTGTCGATCGCGATTGGCTCCGTTATCGGGCATCGGTTTTTTACGCGTCGGGTGACAAGGATCCGACCGATGACCGCGCGACCGGTTTTGACGCGATCTTCGACGATCCGAACTTTGCCGGCGGGCAGTTCTCGTACTGGGGCAGGAACGGGATCAGGCTCGTCTCGACCGAGATCGGCCTTGTCCAGCCGAACAGCCTGCTACCGAGTTTGCGTTCGAGCAAAACCGAGGGCCAGGCAAATTTCGTGAATCCGGGTATCATGATCTTCAATCTCGGTGTCGATGCGGAGGTCACACAGACGGTGAAGGCCGTGGCGAACGCAAACTATCTGCGTTTCGACCGGACCGAATCGCTCGAGTATGTTTTGTTTCAGCCGCGCGTCCGACACGAGATCGGCACCGATCTGAGCCTCGGCGTCGTCTATCGTCCGCTTCTGATAAATAATGTGACGTTCACTTTCGGCGGAAACATCTTTTTGCCGGGCCGAGGCTTTCGCGATGTGTACACCGACCGGTCGCAGAACTGTCCGATCCCGAGCTTCTGTGGCCCGACGGTTCCGAATCCGACAAAGACGCAGTACACGTTGTTTAGTCAGATGAAGTTGATATTTTAGTTCGTGGTTCGTGGTTGGTGGTTCGTATTTTTTTCGTGTGTTTCGTGTGTTTCGTGTATTTCGTGGTTCGGTTTTAAGAACTGAAACCACGAAATACACGAAACACACGAAAAAGAACACGAAACAAGAAGGCTGTAAAATTTAAGGCTGACTTCGTTGCATCGCGGTTAGGATTTTCTTTTGCACCACGCAATCACAGGAAAAGAGTCAAGACGAAACCACGAAATACACAAAGAAAGCGCAGGCGAGGTTACGCAGGACAAGTTCACTGAAATGAAAGCGAAGTCGAAACTAAAACTCATTATCGTCATCGCCTTCGCCGTTGTTGCGACGGCGGTTTCTTGGATGAACGAACCGGTGGCAATCGGCGCCGCGACGTCATCACGCGCACAGGCCGTGAACCCTGTGACAACCGAGCCCGCGACATTGACGAAACAAACCGCACCGCCCGAAGGCTGTCTGAAATGCCACAACAACATCGAGCCGATGCACCGATACAACGCGAGTGGCGATGTTTTCGACGAGCTTAAAGAAGGCAAAGATGCGCAGGGGCTGTCGTGCACGTCATGTCACGGCGGAAATCCAGCGGCAACGACGCAGAAAGAAGCGCACGTTCAGCCGCGGTTTCCGAAACAGTGGGATTGCAAGGACGGCAACTGCTCAAGCCGAAATCCCGAACGGACGAACACCCTGCTGGCAAAAGAAACTCGCGAGTTTGTGCGGTTCGTAAACCCGGGAGATTTTCGTGTTGTCGCGCAGTCGTGCGGCGAATGTCACACGGACGAGAATCAAAAGGTTTCGCGGAGCATGATGGCCCATGGCGCGATGCTGTGGGGCGCAGCTCTCTATAACAACGGAGCGTACCCGATCAAGGATGCGCGCTTCGGCGAGAGCTACGCGGCGGATGGAAGTCCGCAGGTCCTGTTTCAAATTCCGGAACCAACGCGTGAAGAGGAAGCTTTCAAGGGCTTCGTTCCGTCTCTGTATCCGATTTCGCGATGGGAGGTTTCGCAGCCGGGCAACATTCTGCGCGTATTTGAACGCGGCGGAAGGCGGCGTCTCGAAGTCGGACTTGCCGATAAGGAAGAAGAAGGCGGCAAACCGGACAAGGGCCTCAGCCCACGCGGGCTCGGGACAAACAACCGTACCGATCCGGTCTATCTCGGGATACAGAAGACGCGTCTGATGGATCCGACGTTGAACTTTCTTGGGACAAACGATCACGCGGGAGATTATCGTTCGTCGGGCTGTACATCATGTCACGTGATCTACGCAAACGACACGAGTGTTGCCTCGGCTGGTCCTTACGCCCTTGCGGGAAATCGCGGGATGTCACAATCAGCCGACACGAGCATCCCGAAAAATCAATCGGGTCATCCGATAAAACATCAATTCACGTCACAGATCCCGACCCAGCAATGCATGACGTGCCACATGCATCCCGGGACGAATATGGTCGCGACATACCTCGGGCAGACGTGGTGGGACAACGAATCGGACGGAAAATTCATGTACCCGTCCGATCGACAGATAGATCCTAAACAGGCTGACGAAGCGCGCAAGCTCGACAAGAATCCGGAGGGCTCAAGCCTCCGTGGCCTGTGGTCCGACTCGATCTTTCTCGAACAGACCGGCACCGATCTTTTCAATAGTAAATTGAAATCAGTGCAGTTTGCCGATACACACGGCCACGGCTGGATGTTCAAGAAAGTTTACAAAAAAGATAGAAAAGGAAATCTGCTCGATGCCGAGGATCGTGTTGTTGCGCCGGACGATCCGGAGAAGTTTAAGAAAGCGGTCCATCTCGCGGACATCCATCTTGAAAAAGGAATGCACTGTGCCGACTGTCACTTCCGGCAGGACAATCACGGCACCGGAATTCTCTACAACGAACCGCGTGCGGCGGTCGAGATCGGGTGTGTCGATTGTCATGGATCGATGCGCGATCGGGCAAGCGGAATCACGAGCGGCTCGGCGGCGCTCGCACCGGAAAACAAAAACGAGATCGCGCTGCGTGAACGGACGA